>JAZDLG010000025.1:0-7977 GCA_043802125.1 Candidatus Omnitrophota bacterium | reverse complement strand
TTTGATTTAATTAACTGCGATTTTCCCACCCAAGTTTAACAGGAGGCCGTGAATAATGAAAATTATGGATTTTCTTTCGGAAGACGCCATATCAGTTGATCTTAAGAGCATTAATAAGACTGATGGTATCAAGGAGCTGGTGGACCTTTTGATCAGCGCCGGTGAGGTCGACAAAAAAGACAAGCCTAAGTTAGTAGAGCTCCTTTTGGCCAGAGAGGCCTTGGGGTCCACTGCCATAGGCCACAATGTCGGCATCCCGCACGCTAAGGCCGATTGTATCAAGAAACTCGTCGGCGCGTTCGGATTGTCAAGGAAAGGCGTGGATTTTGATTCTTTGGACGGAGAACCGGTCTACATCTTTTTTCTTTTGCTGGCTCCCCAGGATTCTGCCGGGCCGCACTTAAAAGCATTGGCCAGGATATCGCGCCTTATCAAGGACAAATATTTCCGCGACACGCTCAGGCAATCAAAAGACAAGAAAGACGTCGCGCGCGTCATTGAGACTGAAGATGATAAAAAGATATAATTTGAAGACTTTCTTTAAATGGTTTTATCCGGGCATGCGCGTGAAGCGCTGGGCGTTATTATCGCTTTTGGGCATCGTTTTGATAATGATCGGCGTTTTCGGCATGACAAGGATACCGAGCGATCTTTCTCTTGTTATCACTTACGTTTATTATACGAACGTTGTTATCGGCATCATGCTGATCATTTTAGGTTTTAAGAACATGATGGTGTCCGTCGTGACTTTGCTTATGCCGCACAAGGAAGGGCACCTGATAGATATCATGTATCAGAAAAGGTTCTTAGAGCACGGCCCAAAGATCGTCGTTATCGGAGGAGGCACAGGCCTGTCTGTCCTCTTGCACGGTATCAAAGAATATACTTCTAATATCACGGCCGTAGTCACTGTCGCCGATGACGGCGGAAGCTCAGGGAGGCTTCGTCAGCAATTTGATATTGTGGCGCCCGGAGACATCCGTAACTGCCTCGTTGCCTTGGCCGCTGACGAGACGATGATGCGGGAGCTTTTTCAATACCGTTTTAAACAGGAGACGGAGTTCAGCGGGCATAGTTTCGGCAATCTTTTTATCACGGCGATGACGCAAGTGACCGGGGATTTTGAAAAGGCCATTAAAGAGTCCAGCAAGGTCTTGTCCATCCGCGGCCGCGTCTTGCCTTCAACTTTAGAAAAGGTGACGTTAGTCGCCGAGCATAAAGACGGCCGCGTGACAGAGGGAGAGGCCCAGATACCCAAGGCCGGCTCGCCAATAGCCAAGATCTTTATAAGGCCGCAAGACGCGTCAGCCGCTCCGGACGCTGTTAAGGCGATCCGCGAGGCGGAACTGATAATTTTGGGCCCGGGAAGCCTTTATACAAGCATCATTCCCAACCTTTTGATCAAAGAGATCCGCGATGCTGTTGCCGAGGCCCAGGTATCCAAGATATATGTGTGCAATATCATGACGCAGCCGGGCGAGACCGACCGTTTTAAGGCGTCTGACCATATCAAGGAACTAGTTACACACACGCATCCCAAGATCGTGGATGCCTGTGTTGTCAACGCAGGCAGGATACCAACGGCCATGCTTGAAAAATATGCCAGGGAGAACTCTATTCCCGTAGAAGCTGATTCTCAGACGATCAAGGATTTCGGATACGGCGTTATTGAAGACGACTTAGTGAGCGCTACAGACTTGGTCCGGCACGACGCCAATAAATTGGCCAGGATAATCGCTAATCTGCTTAACTTAGAAAAACGCGCCGGGAGGAAATAGCGCTTCTGATGCTTAAACGGATTGAAAAGAAGATCACAGTGAAAAACAAACAAGGGCTCCACGCCAGGCCCGCGGCCTTGTTTGTGCAGATAGCCAATAAATTTGATTCAGCCATAAAAGTGCTTAAAGACGATCAGGTAGTAAACGGCAAATCCATAATGGGCATCCTTATGCTGGCCGCGGAAAAAGACAGCGAGATCATCCTTGTCGCGGAGGGCATAGACAGCGAGGAAGCCATAGTTGAGTTAGAACGGCTTTTGAATTCAGATGAATGAGCTCATATTAAAAGGCATACCGGCAGCGCCGGGCATAGTGGTAGGTAAGGCGTATATCTACGGCAAGGAGGATCTTGTCGTTGAGAAGCACCCTATTACCGGGGACCAGGTGCCCCTGGAGATCTCGCGCTTTGAAGACGCGCTTATTCAGACGCGCCAGGAGATCATATTACTGCAGAAAAAAATATCCCAGGAGATGGGGTCTGAGCACGGAGAGGTCTTTGACGCGCACTTGTTGGTCTTGGAAGACCGCATGCTTATTGAAGAGGTCATCTCAAAAGTCAAAAAAGACAAGCTCTCCGTAGATTTTGTTTTTTCTGAAGTCTTAAAAAGATACGCCGGCGTTTTTTCCAGGATAGAAGATGAATATTTAAAAGAGCGTATAAGCGATATCAACGATGTCGGGCGCCGCATCCTGCGTAATCTTTTAGGCAAGAAGAGGAAGGGCCTGGCTGACTTAGAGGATAGGGTTATCGTCATCGCGCATGACCTTTCACCGTCTGATACGGCTATGATGCACAAGAATAAGGTCATCGGTTTTGTCACTGATATCGGGGGCAAGACATCGCATACGGCAATTATGGCCAAATCCCTTGAGATCCCGGCGGTAGTCGGCCTTGAATTCGGCACGGAGAAAATAAAGAACGAAGATACGGTCATCGTGGACGGTTCTTCCGGAGTCGTCATCGTTTCGCCTGACCCGGAGACTTTAAAGAAGTATGAGGTGCGTGAAGAAAAGATCAGGGGGTTGTCCGAGAACCTCGTTGCGCTAAAAGACCTTCCGGCGCAAACGCTGGACGGAAAACTTGTAACGCTTGCGGCCAATATTGAGTTTCCGGAAGAGGTCCCTTCGGTGCTTCTGCACGGCGCCGACGGCGTGGGCTTATACAGGACGGAATTTTTCTACATGAACAGAAAGGACCTGCCTACGGAAGACGAGCAGTATGAAGCTTATAAGAGCCTGGCAGTCACTTTTAAAGATAAGCCTGTTATCGTGCGCACTCTTGACCTCGGGGGAGATAAGTTTATTTCTACGTTCAATCTGCCTAAAGAGATGTCACCTTTTATGGGTTGGCGCGCCATACGTTTTTGTATTGCGCGGCCCGATATTTTTAAGACGCAGCTGCGCGCGATACTGCGGGCGTCCGCTCATGGTAACCTTAAAATAATGTTTCCCATGATCTCCGGCGTAGAGGAGTTAAGGCGCGCCAAGGCTATATTAGAAGAAGCCAAGGGAGAGCTCAGGGACAGGCACGTTCCTTACAACGCCACGCTTGAAGTAGGCGCCATGATAGAAGTTCCGTCGGCCGCGTTGACGAGCGACATATTGTCCCATGAGGTATCTTTTTTCAGCATAGGGACCAACGACCTCATCCAATACTCATTGGCCGTGGACAGGACAAACGAAAAAATCGCCTATCTCTATGAACCTACGCATCCGGCTGTTATTCGTTTGATAAAGAGTGTTATTGAAGCTGGGCACAATGCCAATATCTGGGTCGGGATGTGCGGAGAAATGTCCGGCGAGCCGTCATTGGCAGTTCTTCTTTTGGGTCTCGGTTTAGATGAGTTCAGTATGCCGTCAGTCTCTATCCCTGAGATAAAACAAGTCATTCGCAGCGTCACTTTCGCTCAGGCAAAAGAGATAGCTGACGAAGCGTTGACGCTCACTACGGGCGCGGAAGTAGAGAATTTTATCAATGAAAAGCTAAAATATATTTTACCCGGTCTTTACGGGAATCAAGCTTGATGGGAAAGCGTAAACACATAAAGGCGATCATTTTGGCAGCGGGTTATGCCACGCGGCTTTATCCGCTTACGCTCAATATTCCTAAACCGCTTTTGAAGATCACGCGCTCAAAGACGGTCGTTGATTTTATCGTAGATGACCTCCAGGCGAGCGGGTTGGTTGAAGAGGCCATAATCGTCACCAACAACAAATTTTATGGCGATTTTTCAAGATGGTCAAAAACGCGCTCGCAAGCGCGCTCAAAAAAGATCCTGGTTAGCGTTCTCAACGACGGCACCACTTCCAACGAAGATAGGTTAGGAGCTATCGGAGATATCTATTTCGCCGTCAAAAAAAAGAAGATATCCGGCGACACGATCGTGATAGGCGGAGATAATCTTTTTGACAAGGGTTTCGCCGGTTTTCTTAAGTTCGCTGCCGGCAAAAAACCATTTGCCTCGCTGGGATTATTTGATATACGCGACAAAAAGGAGGCCACGCGGTTTGGCGTTGTGAGCGTGGATTCGGTTTCCCGCGTCTCGTCTTTTGAAGAAAAGCCGCTGAAACCAAAGTCTGCATTGGTAGCGACGTGCCTGTATTATTTTCCGCAGCCGAAGCTTGCGTTTCTGGAAAAATACATTTTAGACCCCAAAACTTCTAAAGACGCGCCGGGTAATTACATACGGTGGTTGTTAGAGCAAGACAGGGTCTATGGTTTTACGCTGTCAAAAGGGCATTGGCACGACATCGGCCATTTTGATTCTTACAAGGAAGCGGTCGCGCAGTTTAACAGGTAAAAGGAGGAAGCACAATGAGTCGGCAAAGGAAATTCTTTTTTGCGTCCGAATCCGTTGGCGAGGGCCATCCGGACAAGGTCTGCGATCAGATCTCTGACGCAGTTTTGGATGCTGTTTTGGCAGATGATAAAAAAGGCCGCGTGGCATGCGAGACATACGTCACGATGGGCTTAGTTGTCGTTGGCGGCGAGATCACGACCCAAACCCACATAGACGTGCATAAGCTGGTGCGCGGCGTGGTGAAGGCAATAGGTTACACCCATCCGAAATACGGTTTTGATTATCACACGTGCGCAATTTTGAACGCGATCAATAAGCAATCACCGGATATTTCTCAGGGCGTTGACGTTGGCGGCGCTGGCGACCAGGGGATCATGATCGGCTATGCTATAGACGAGACTCCGGAACTGATGCCGCTGTCTTTGATGCTCGCGCATTCGCTTGTGCGGCGATTCGCGGAAGTGCGCAACAAGGGCATTTTGAAGTATCTTGGGCCTGACTGTAAGTCGCAGGTGACGGTTGAATATGAAAACGGCAAACCTAATCGTGTTGAAAACGTTGTCCTGGCCTGTCAACACACGGAGGATATTTTAGATACGACAGGGCATAAGATCACCAGGGCCGCGCGGGAAGAGATGATAAAGGTCGTAGCAAGCCCTATTTTAAAAGGGCTCGCGGATAAGAATACAAAATATTTCGTAAATGAGACCGGCAAGTTTGTCGTAGGAGGGCCCCAGTCTGACACGGGCATGACGGGCCGCAAGATCATTGTGGATACATATGGCGGCCGCACCGCGCACGGCGGCGGCGCCTTTTCCGGCAAGGATCCTAGTAAAGTAGACCGTTCGGCGACGTATATGGCGCGCTATGTCGCAAAGAATATCGTTGCAGCAGGCCTTGCAAGAGAATGTTTCATTCAGCTGGCTTATTGCATCGGTGTCGCGGAGCCGGTCAATGTCTTTATTGATACCTATGACACGGGCGTTATTGCCGACGAAAAACTTGAGAAGGCAGTGCGCAGGATTTTTGATCTTACGCCGAAAGGTATCATTGGGGCCCTGGATCTGTTAAAACCGAAATATTTGAAGACCGCCTGTTACGGCCATTTCGGCAGGCACGAAGATTCTTTTACTTGGGAGAAAACAGATAAGGTAGAGGTATTGAAGAGAGAGGTAAAATAGATGAATTACGATGTGAAAGATACCAGCCTTAAAAATAAAGGTAAACTAAGAATAGAGTGGGCGGATGATAATATGCCCGTTTTGAACCTGATACGTTCAAGGTTTGAAAAAGAGAAGCCTCTTGAAGGGGCCAAGATCGCCTGCTGCCTGCACGTGACCTCGGAGACCGCGGTATTGATGCAGACGCTCAAAGCCGCAGGTGCTCAGATAGCGCTCTGCGCTTCAAATCCTTTATCAACGCAGGATGATGTCGCCGCGTCGCTGGTCAAGGATTACGGTATACCTGTTTTTGCTATTAAGGGCGAGGATAACGAGACTTATTATAAGCACCTTGAGGCAGCCTTGAGTATAAGGCCTGATCTGACGTTGGATGACGGAGCTGACCTTGTTTCAACTGTCCATAAGAAGTCTCAAGGGCATATCCCTTTGGGCGGCACTGAAGAGACGACCACGGGTGTCATCCGGTTGCGCGCTATGGAAGAGGAGAAGAAACTTCTTTATCCCATTATCGCCGTCAACGACGCTCAGACAAAATATTTATTTGACAATCGGTATGGCACGGGCCAGTCAACCATTGACGGCATTATCCGCGCGACTAATAAGCTTATAGCCGGGACGAATTTTGTGGTCTGCGGATACGGGTGGTGCGGCCGGGGCGCTGCCATGCGCGCCAAAGGACTGGGTGCTACAGTCATCATCATTGAAGTGGACCCGTTCAAGGCGCTGGAAGCGGTGATGGATGGTTTTCTGGTGATGCCCATAGCCGCTGCCGCCAAAATAGGCGATATCTTTGTCACTGTAACCGGCGATATAAACGTGCTGCGGGGCGAGCATTTTAAGGTGATGAAAGATAAGGCCATAATCTGTAATTCAGGGCATTTTAACGTGGAGATAGACATCCCGGCTTTGCAGAAGCTGAGCAAAAAACGCCGTTTCACCAGGGATTTTGTTGAAGAATTCGTTTTAAGCAACGGCCGCAGGATCTATTTGTTAGGCGACGGCAGGCTTATCAATCTTGCCGCTGCCGAAGGGCACCCGGCGCAGGTAATGGACATGAGTTTCGCTAATCAGGCTTTAGCCGCCGAATATATGAAGAAGAACTATAAGAAGCTTGAAAGAAAAGTCTATAAAGTGCCGGTTGATATAGACAGAAAAATAGCGGAGTTAAAATTGGCGTCTATGGGCGTCAAAATAGATAAACTTACTGCTGAGCAGAAAAAGTATCTCGCAAGCTGGGAGATGGGCACGTAATGGCGATAAAACGCATAGGTGTTTTGACTTCAGGCGGCGACGCGCCCGGCATGAACGCGGCTATCAGGGGTGTTGTGCGCACGGCTTACGCGCGCAAGATAGAAGTCTACGGGATATTCCGGGGCTATGCCGGGCTCTTGAACGACGAGATAAAACCCTTAACGCACCGCTCTGTGTCTAATATCATTAACAGGGGCGGCACCATTTTAAAGACCTCACGTTGCCCTGAATTCATGGCCAAAGAAGGCCAGAAGCGGGTTGTTGAGATATTACAGCGCAACAGTATATCAGCGCTTGTAGTTATCGGCGGCGACGGGAGTTATCGCGGAGCGCTTGCTTTGAGCAGGGACTGGAATATACCTTGCGTAGGTATCCCGGGGACTATTGATAATGACTTAAACGGCACGGACAGGACCATCGGTTCCGATACCGCGATAGAAACCGCCTTAAGCGCCATTGACAAAATAAAAGATACTGTTAATTCTATGGAGCGCATCTTTGTCGTGGAGATCATGGGCCGCAGCTGCGGGTATATCGCTTTAAAAGTAGCTTTAGCCGGCGGGGCCGAACAAGTATTGATACCTGAAGTTAAATTTGATATCCCGGAGGTATGCCATGAGATAACCGAAGGATACATCCGAGGCAAGGCCAGCTGGATCATCGTGACCGCTGAAGGCGCTATCAAAGCCGATGAACTGGCCAAGAAGATCTCTGATATAACGGACCTTGAGACGCGGGTCGTGGTGTTGGGCCACATTCAACGCGGCGGCGCGCCGTCAGCTGAAGACCGGATACTCGGAGGGCGGTTAGGCAACGCGGCTGTGGACTTGCTTTTAAAAGGTGTGAGCGGCAAAGCGGTCGGGGTTGTCTGCGACAAAATAAATGTTGTCGATCTTGAGGTGGCGTGTGAGCCCACTAAGATAAATACCGACGAAGATCTGCGGCTTATTAAATTATTAACTTGAG
>JAZDLG010000001.1:0-14091 GCA_043802125.1 Candidatus Omnitrophota bacterium | reverse complement strand
TTATTGTGGCGGGCGAATAACCAGTTGAAGAGGCAAGTGCGCGCGCCGCCGATATGCAGATATCCGGTCGGGCTGGGAGCAAACCTGACTTTCATCTTTGCCCCTTCTGCGCGAAGAAAAAGCCTTCTTCAAGAGCGCGCTTATTAATAGCGATGAGTTTATCCTTATGCGTCAACACCTCTTCAATAGCCTTCTCCATGGTGGAGAGTGAAATGATCTTCTTCTTCCCCAGATAAACTCCGATAGCAACAGTATTAGCTACCCTATCTAATCCTAATTTTGAAGCCATCTCGGTCATAGGACAATTGACGACATCCAGCCGTCTTGAGGTGGCCTTGCACTCCGTCAAAGACGAATTGACCAGAAGCAAACCGTTGTTGCGTATGGAATTTTTAAATTTTTTTAAGGACGGGGCATTTAAAATAATAAGGGTGTCGGCTTTGTCTACGTAAGGGGACGGTATCGCTGAGTCTGAGATTATCACCATGCAATGAGCTGTGCCGCCGCGGACTTCCGCGCCGTAAGCCGGCAGCCACGTGACGAATTTGCCTTCGCGCATAGCCGAAAGCGCGAGCACCTTGCCCATGGCCATGATACCCTGTCCGCCGAAACCAGCGCAGATTATTTTCTCGGTCATTTCAGTTTCCCTAATTTAAAATACTGCGACATGACCTCGTCTATCCACTTGAGAGCCTCCTGCGGCGTCTTGTACCAATACGTCGGGCACGCAGAAAGGACCTCAACAATAGAAAAACCCTTGCCTTGAAGCTGATTTTCAAAAGCCTGCTTTATGGCCCTCTTGGTATTCATCGCCTCTTTAGGGTTGCTTAGCGACGTGCGCTCAACCGAATAAACGCCGTCTAAAAGCGCGAGCATCTCCGAGATCTTTAAGGGATACCCCGTGCCCTTGAGATCACGGCCCAAAGGCGTTGTCGCTGTCTTTTGAGATAACAGTGTCGTAGGCGCCATCTGGCCTCCGGTCATGCCGTAGACCGCGTTGTTGACAAAAATGACCGTCAGATTCTCGCCTCTGTTTGCCGCGTGTATAGTCTCTGCTGTCCCGATAGCAGCCAAGTCTCCGTCGCCTTGGTATGTAAATACAAGCTTGTCAGGCTGGCACCTCTTAATAGCCGTAGCCACTGCAAGCGCGCGGCCGTGCGCGGCCTCAGCGCAATCAAACTGCCAATAATCATACGCAACGACAGCGCAGCCTACAGGCGCTATGGCGATAGTTTTTTCTCCGGCCCCAAGCTCGTCTATTGCTTCCGCCACCATGCGGTGTAATATGCCATGGCCGCAGCCCGCGCAGTAATGGGTCGCGGTGTCATAAAGTGATTCGGGCCTTTTATAATTTTTAGGCATAGTTTAGTTCCCCGCAAAACCCGCGGGGATTTCGCTATATGCGCCTTCAGCGCACATTAAGGTGCTCAATTTCGCGTTCTACTTGTTTCTGCGTAGGGACGCCGCCACCAGCGCGCCCGTAAAAACCGACGCGCGCCCCGCAGCCGACTGATAGCCTGACATCCTCCACCATCTGGCCGTAAGACATCTCTACGACTAAGAATTTTTTTATTGTTTTTGATAGCCGCGCCAGCTCTTTAGCAGGAAACGGCCAAAGAGAAACAGGCCTGAATAATCCGACGCGTTTACCCTGTTTGCGCAAATTCGCGACCGCTGCCTGCGCTATGCGCGCCATAGAACCATAGGCCACAACCACAGCGCGCGCGCCTTCTAAATAACTGCTTTCAAAACGCTGTTCTTTTGCCATGATGCGGCGATAATTTTTTTGTAAAATGATGTTATGTTTTTCAACGTCGCCATACCTGATGGAAAGCGACTTTACGATATTGGGTTTGCGGCCCTTGGCGCCCGTCAAGGCCCATGGCTTTTCTATATGCCCCGGGGGAGCTTCTTCGTCGTCAAATTCTAAAGGCTCCATCATCTGGCCTAAAATGCCGTCGGACAATATCATTGACATGACTCGGTAGCGGTCCGCAAGCTCAAAGGCAAGCTTCGTTAAGTCATATGACTCCTGCACGCTCCAGGGCGCCAATACGATCATATGATAATCGCCGTGGCCGCCGCCTTTGGTCGCCTGAAAATAATCCGACTGCGCCGGCCATATATTGCCTAAGCCGGGGCCAGCGCGCATGACATTGATCGCGACCGCGGGCAATTGCGCGCCGGAGATATAAGAGATGTCTTCCTGCTTGAGGCTGATGCCCGGCGAAGACGAGCTGGTCATGGCGCGCACTCCGCAGGCAGACGCGCCGTAGACCATACTTATCGCCGCTAATTCCGACTCCGACTGGATAAAAATGCCTCCTCTTTTCGGAAGCTCGCTTGCCATATAGGCGATAAGTTCATTTTGGGGCGTTATGGGGTAGCCGGCGTAAAACTTACAGCCCGCTCTTATGGCCGCCTCTCCCATGGCCTCATTGCCTGATATTAAAATTTTTTTCTTCATATTATTGAATACACCTCAATGCAGCAATCCGGGCACATAAGATAACAGATGCCGCAGCCCGTGCAATTATCTTCGGCTATTATGACAGCCGGCGAGACGCCGCTTTCATTCAATGTTTTATCAAGGGTTATATTTTTTTTAGGGCAAAAAATGATACAGTACCGGCAACCTTTGCATCGCTTGCTATTTATTTTTATCTTCGCCATTATCTTTTCAGCGCCTCTTTGGCCGCAGCCGCGATCTGGCGCGGGGTAAGGCCATACTTTTCAAGAAGAGCTTTTCGTTTATCAAATGTTATGAACTCGTTAGGCAACCCTAAGCGTTTAAATGTGTTGCGCGCCTGATGCAAGCGGCCGCCTGTTTCTAAAACCTCTAAAACGGCGCTGCCAAAACCGCCCTTTAAGACGCCTTCCTCAATGGTCAAAAAAGCGCGGCATCGCGCATATAACTCAAAGATCAATGTCTCATCAAGCGGTTTCACAAAGCGCGCATTGACCACTGTCGCGCTGATCTTTTCGTTCTGCAGTATGTCAGCTGCTGCCAGGGCCGGATATACCATGCTCCCCAAAGCAAAAAGAACGACATCGCTGCCCTCCCTTAAAACTTCTGCCTTACCAAATTGCACAGGAGAAAAAGCTAGAGTCTGCGGCCTGAAATCTGCCGCGTCTTTAGGATAGCGGATGGACACCGGGCCTTGTTGGCTTTGGGCAAAAGCAAGCATCGCCTCAAGATCTTCTTTGTCAGCCGCTGCCATTACCGCAAGATTCGGCATATGCCTCAAATATGCGATATCAAAGATGCCGTGATGGGTGGGGCCGTCCTCGCCCACAATGCCGGCGCGGTCAACGCATAAAACAACGCCTAAATTCTGAAGGCAGGCCTCTTCCATGATCTGGTCATACGAGCGCTGTAGAAACGTGGAATATACCGCCACATAAGGTTTTAAACCGCCGTGCGCCAGGCCTGCGGCAAAACCCACAGCGTGCTGCTCGGCTATGCCGACGTCAAAAAATCTATCAGGGTATTTTTCGGCGAAACAGCCTAAACCCGTGCCTTCGGGCATGGCCGCTGTTACGGCAACTATATTTTTATTTTTTGAGGCGAGGTCCAGCATAGAAGAGCTGAATATGTCCGTAAATGTCGCGCCGCTCTTCTCCGGCGCGGCCGTTACTTCGCCGCTTACAATATCAAAACATGAGGTGCCGTGAAATCTCACCGGCTCCACTTCAGCCGGAGCAAATCCTTTGCCCTTTTTTGTCACGACATGCAAAAGCAACGGGCCTTTAAGCAAGGAGATGTTTTTAAGCGTGCTTATCATGAGCGCTGTATCGTGCCCGTCAAGCGGCCCGAAATACTTAAATCCCATCTCTTCAAAAAATATTCCCGGCACGATAAGGCCTTTTAGCAACTCCTCAAACCTGTCTACGAGTTTAAGCAGCCGCGGGCCTATGCGCGGCAGGCGCTGTCTTAAAAAGCTCTCCCTAGCCTCTTTAAACCTGTTGAAGATGGGTTTAGAAATGATCTTGTTCAAATAAGTGCTCAGAGCGCCGACGCTGGGAGCGATGGCCAAGTCATTGGAATTCAGTATGACGATGATGTCGCGGCCGAGATGGCCGGCCTGGTTGAGCGCTTCAAAACACATGCCGCCGGTCAAAGCGCCGTCACCTATAATGGCCACGACTTTTTCCTTACCTTTATTTAAGTCGCGGCTGACAGCCTTGCCCAAAGCCAGGGATACGGCCGTAGAACTGTGCCCTGTGCTAAAAGGATCATAAACAGATTCCTGTCTGGACGGAAAACCGGCGATACCGTCCCGCTGGCGCAATGTGTCAAACCGCGCGTTGCGCCCTGTCAGGATCTTATGGGCGTACGTCTGGTGGCCCACGTCCCAGATGATAGTATCCTCGGGCGCCTGAAAACAATAATGCAGCGCTATGGTCAATTCAACTACACCCAAGCTTGAGGCAAGGTGTCCCCCGGTCTTAGAGACAACAGCCACGATGCGCTCCCTGACCTCCTTGGCCAGCTCTGGGAGCTTTTCAACGGGCACTTTTTTTAGATCCTGCGGATTATTGATCCCTTCAAGCCACACGGTTCTTACTCTTTCTCCTCAAAAGGCTTGATCTTTATCTTGCCGTCCTTAGCCTTTGAGATCACTTCTATCTTTTTTTTCATGGAATCAAGGGCCTTGATGCACGTATCTGCCAGCTTGACCCCGTCTTCAAATTTTTCTATTGATTTCTCCAGAGTCAACTTCTCGGAGTGTAATTCCTCAACGATCTTTTCCAACTTTTTCAAATTCTCTTCAAATCCCATAGCGCCCCCCATTGGAACATTATATCACTATCTCTGTGACTTCACTGACAAACGCGCCTTTTAAAAGCCTCGTCTTGACGCGCTCGCCCTTTTTTAAACCCTGCGTTGAAAAAAGGCATTTCTCGTTTTCAAGCGCGGTCGTGACGCTATATCCGCGCTTTAAAATAGCAAGCGGGCTTAATGCCTCCAGCTCGTTTAACGCGGAGCTGAATCGCATTTCTTCTGTTCTCCTTCTCTGCTGCAGGGCCCGGGCTGACTGCTCTATTAGATCATCCACTCTTTGGACGTGCTGAGGCACAAAATCCATGAGGCTGCGCCACAGATGCGTCAGAAGGTTCTCTATGCGTTCATCCAGCTCAAGGCGCGACGGCATGACTATTTCCGCGGCTGCTGACGGCGTCGGCGCCCGGCGGTCCGCCACGAAATCCGCTATGGTGTAATCCGTCTGGTGGCCTACTGCCGATATTACGGGCAGAGCTGAATTAAAGATCGCGCGCGCTACAGGCTCTTCATTAAAACACCAGAGGTCTTCAAGAGAACCTCCTCCGCGCGCGAGAATGATCACGTCTACGTTTTTAAGCTCGTTAAGATCTTTTATTGCGGCTGCTATCTCTTCGGCAGCCCCTTGGCCCTGAACGCGGGCCGGATAAATAACTATATGGGCCGCGGAGAAACGCCTGCCTAAGACATGCAGGATGTCCTGTACCACAGCGCCGCTCAGAGATGTCACGACGCCTATGGCTCCCGGTAAAAAAGGAAGAGGCCGTTTGCGAGCTTCGTCAAACAAACCTTCTTTGGCAAGCCTGTCTTTGAGCTGTTCAAAGGCAAGCTGCAAAGCGCCCTGGCCTTTAGGCGTCACGTCAGTTACATAAAGCTGATACTGGCCGTCCCTTTCGTAAACTCCGACGCGGCCGCTGCAGATGGCCTTCATGCCATCAGCCAACGCAAATTTAATACGGGCAGACGCGTTTTTGAAAAGAACTGCGCGCAATTGGGCTTGCTCGTCTTTGAGGCTAAAATAGACATGCCCTGAAGAGGGCTGTCTTAAATTAGATATCTCGCCTTCCACGAGCACTTCGCAAAAAACGTTCTCAAGGACCTCTTTGATATCGCGCGTCAGCTCACTGACTGTCAATATCTTTTGATTCTTCATCGCGCACGACCCCCGGCACCGGCTGTTGCCGCTCCCTGACCCTTTGGATCGCAAGCGCCTTGCCGGTCTTCTCATCTACTTCAAGAACAACACCGTGCAATTGGATATCTTCGGTGCCTAATTCAAACCTTACGGGCATACCCGTCAGAAACCTCTCAATGATCTTTTCTTTCTTGCGGCCGATGACCGAATCATACGGGCCGGTCATGCCGACATCAGTTATGTATGCCGTGCCTTTGGGCAAAATAGATTCGTCGGCGGTCTGGATGTGAGTATGCGTGCCCAATACAGCCGAGACCTCGCCGTCCAAGAACCACCCTAAGGCGACCTTTTCAGACGTAGCTTCCGCGTGGATGTCAACGAGAATGACGGAAGTCTCTGCTTTTAAGATCTTTATCTCATCAACGACGGCCTTAAACGGCGACTCCACCAGCGCGTCAATAAAAACCCTGCCCAAGAGACAGATAACGCCGACTTTCAACCCTGCTTCTGTTTTAAAGATGACGCTTCCTTTGCCGGGTGTCATCTTCGGAAAGTTAGCCGGACGAAGAACATTGGCTTCCCTGTGCAGCAACTCTATGATCTCCGGCCTTCTCCAGACGTGGTCTCCTGAAGTCAGAACGTCGCAGCCTGATTGAAAAAGGTCGCGCGCTGTGCGCGCTGTGATACCTGAGCCGCCCGCTGAATTTTCCGCGTTCGCTATAACAACGTCTATGTCTTCTCTTTTTCTTATTGTGGGCAGCAGCGTTTTGACCGCGGCCCTGCCCGGAGAACCCACTATGTCGCCGATAAATAATATTTTAATGCTCATTTAGTAAACCTCATTAGACACCGATCACCAAACTGCTGCGCGAATTTCAAAAACATTCGCTTGCAGGTGACGGTGTAAATTCGGACAATCACTTACGAGCGCTATCGCTCCGTAAGTGATGTCCTCATTTATTTGGCGTATTCTATGGCTCGCGTTTCGCGGATGACCGTCACCTTTACCTGGCCCGGATACTCCATGCCTTCTTCTATCTTCTTGCGGATATCGCGCGCAAGGACAATAGCATCGCTGTCGGATATCTTTTCCGGCTGCACGATAATACGTAGCTCTCTTCCTGCCTGGATGGCGAACGCCTTTTCAACCCCCTTAAAAACGTTGGCAATGGACTCTAATTTTTCAAGGCGTTTGACGTAGGTCTCCAGCGTCTCTCTGCGCGCGCCCGGACGGGCCGCGCTTATGGCGTCAGCCGCGGCAGCGAGCACGCCGTAAAGGCTCGTCTTCTCCACTTCCTCGTGATGCGCCTCAATACCCTGGACCACTACTTCGCTCTCTCCGAACTTCCTGGCAAGATCAGCTCCGAGTTTCGCGTGCGTGCCTTCTATCTGCTGATCTAAGGCTTTACCTATATCATGGAGGATGCCTATCCTGCGGGCTATCTTAGGGTCAAGGCCTACTTCGTCAGCCATGACGCCCATAAGAAGGGCGACTTCCCTGGAATGTTGAAGGGCGTTCTGGCCAAAACTCGTCCTGTATTTAAGCCGGCCGATGAGCTTGACGAGTTCCGGATGCACGCTATGCACGCCGATGTCAAAAAATACCTTTTCGCCTTCTTCTTTGATCTTGATATCCATTTCCTTTTTAGTCTTTTCAACGACCTCTTCAATGCGGCCGGGGTGTATCCTGCCGTCTGATATCAGGCGCTCCAGAGAAATGCGCGCGATTTCTCTGCGCACAGGATCAAATCCTGAGAGCATGACCGCCTCAGGGGTATCATCAATGATAACATCAATGCCGGTCGCCATTTCAAAGGCGCGGATATTGCGGCCCTCGCGGCCTATGATGCGGCCTTTCATGTCGTCCCCCGGAAGATTGACGATACTGACCGTAGATTCAACCGCGTGCTCCACGGCGCAACGCTGGATAGCATAGCCGATTATCTCTTTTGCTTTCTTATCAGAGGTCTCTTTTACCTCATCTTCGTTCTTTTTTATCAAGACAGCCTTTTCCGTGTTTAACTCGCTGTCAAGCCTGGATAACAAAAGCACCTTAGCTTCTTCCGGCGACATATTGGAGATCTTATGCAGCCTCTCTTTTTCTTCTGACAGAAGCTTGTTTAACTCGTCGCCCTTTGCCTTGAGGGCGTCTTCCTGGCTCTTTAAATTTCTCGTCTTATCTTCAAGTTCCCTTTCCTTTTTCTCCAGAAGGTCCACGCGCCTATCAAGGTTGGATTCTCTCTGAGCTATCCTCTTTTCAATATTGACTATCTCATCCCTGCGGTCACGCGTCTCTTTTTCAAAATCCTGGCGCATCTTGAACAACTGATCCTTGGCCGCGAGTTCTCCTTCTTTACGGATAGCGTCGGCGTTCCTGCCGGCTTCATCAACGATGACCTTGGCCTGCATGGTCGCGGTCTTGAGCCTCTGCTCCCCTAAAGACTTTCTAAAAAATAGATACAGGAAAGAGAGCGCGACACCTATTGCTATAAATATAAAACCTAACACGTATATGCTGTATCCTGCTGGCATTGTGAATTACCTCCTTCTTTATACAAGCCGCCGCGAAAACGGCGGACGGGTAGGCCCTGTTCCTTTTTATAAAAAGCAGGAGCTTAGGCCCTATTACTGCTTACGCAAAGAGGACTTTTGTAACAGAGAGGTCGTGAGGTTCTAGAGGAGGGAAATCGCGAATCATCTGAAAATCAAAAGCAAGGCCCACAGTAGGGCATTCTTTAGGCAATCGGCACAAAAACCTGTCATAATACCCCATTCCCCGCCCCAGCCTGTTACCCGCCTCGTCAAATGCGAGGCCGGGGACGACTACAAGATCTATTGTATCCAGGGGAATAGGCCGGATGTATTCTTCTTTGGGATGTGCTATGCCATAGGGCCCGGTCTTAAGCTCTATGTCCATGTCCTTGAGTAAAGAAGGAATGATCTCCTTGGACTCTGAGCGGACCACGGGGATAGCGACCCTTTTGCCTTGCTTTATAGTATTCTTGATCATCCTCACAGTATCTACTTCTCCGTCAAAAGAAAGATAAAACAGTACCGTCTTTGCTTTTAAAAATTCCTTCAGTAAAAAAAGTTTGCTTGCGATCTTAGAACTTTTTTTAAGTCTATGTTCCTCCTTATGGCTTCTTAGTCTTTTTAGGACTTCTTGCCTGAGTCTTCTCTTTTTTTCCTGCATCATGTTGAGCACCTTAACGTACTTATCCAGCGAAATCCCGCCGAAGGCGGGTGGTGTTACCTATTTCTGTTTCTTGCGATAATCTTCAATCGCCGCCTTGAGCGCTTCTTCAGCCAGGACAGAACAATGCATCTTTACCTTAGGCAGGCCGCCTAAGGCTTCGGCTACAGCCTTGTTGGAGACAGCCAGCGCCTCATCAAGGGTCTTGCCCTTCACTAAGTCCGTCACCATGCTGGAGGTCGCTATCGCGGCTCCGCAACCAAACGTCTTAAAACTCACGCCCACTATCCTGTTGTCCTCTACCTTGATGTAAAGCCTCATTATGTCTCCGCAGATCGGATTCCCGACGTTGCCTATACCGTTAGCATCAGGCAATTCGCCCACATTGTGCGGGTTTAAAAAATGATCCATCACCTTCTGGCTATATTGTGCGTTATCCATGGTTTGGAGTCTAATCCTCGACACTCACCTAATATAGATACCGCTACTAAACCGCTACGCAGATTTCATAAGCAATCTGCTTGCTAGTATCGGTATAAATTCGCCCGTACAATTTACGTTTACTATCGTTCCGTAAATTGTGGGCTCATTTAAACTATCACAAGTGGGCGGCTGTGTCAATTCTTTCACTCACTTGGCAACACTTAGCGGCTTTGTTGATACTTTGTGGTTCTTGGGCGGCAGGCGTTGCCTTAAGCGCTTGAGTGTGCCCTTTTCTTTCATCTTCTTATAAATAAGCACCCAGGCGCAATCTCTGTTCTTGTCTACTTCGCACTTACCTTTATTCTGGCCGCCGCATGGCCCGTTCAAGAGGCCCTTGGAACAACGCGTGACCGGGCATATCCCCTCTGTCAGGTCCAAAACGCACTCACCACAACAGCTGCATACCTCTTGAAAATTATTGTCTTTGTCAATAAAGGCGGCAAAAAGGCTGTCGCATCCCGGCAAGACATCCAAATTTAAACGGTCATTCTCCCGGACGCACTGCACGCCTGAACCGCAGGCCAAGACAAGGATGGCGTCGGAACTCTTCAGCGATTCTTTGTTCTTAGCAAAAGCTATTTTCGCCTGCGCCGCAACACAGGTAACATCAGGCGTGACAAAACCCGTGACTGTTTTGCCTTGTTTTCCTAAAAATCCGGCCATCGCCTTGACTTCCTCTTCGCCTCCGGTCTTACACGTAGCCGCGCAATCGCCGCATCCGACTATAAAAACTCTAGTCTTATCTTTCAGCGCTTTTAAGATGTCTTGCGGGCTCTTCTGCTTAGTTATTATCATTATTTGCCTTCCCCTCTTAATGCTTCAAGCCTCTCTTTAATCTTTTTTTCATAACCGATCGCCTGCGGGTCGTAAAACTTTATTCTTTTGGACATGTAGTCCTGTTTCACATAGTGGCCGGGGAAATCGTGGGCGTATTTATACCCCTCGCCGTGGCCTAATTTGCCTTCGCCGTCGTAATTATCATCTTTTAAATGCTTCGGCACTTCCTGCAGGCGGCCTTCCTTGACCTCTTTTAGAGCCTTTTCAATACCCAGATACGCCGCATTGGATTTAGGGCTGCAGGCGACATAGACCGCGGCCTGTGCCAACGGTATCCTTGCCTCAGGCATGCCCACGAATTCAGAAACTTGTTGCGCCGCGTGGGCCAATACCAGCGCCTGCGGGTCAGCAAGGCCAACATCTTCAGCCGCGCAGATACAGATGCGGCGCGCTATAAAACGCGGGTCTTCACCGGCATAGATCATTTTGGCGAGCCAGTAGAGTGTTGCGTCAGGGTCTGAGCCGCGCATGGATTTGATAAAAGCAGAGATGGTATCGTAGTGGCCGTCTTCGTCGTGGTCATATAGCACGGCCTTCTTTTGTATAGATTCCTGCGCGTCTTTTAAAGTAAACCGCAGACTGCCGTCTTTTGACTTGGTTTTGCTCCTTATGCCTATTTCTAAAGCGTTGAGGCCGCGCCGGCCGTCGCCTTCGCATATCCTGGCCAAAAACTCCAGGGCCTTCTTTTCAATGTCTATCTTTAATGACCCTAACCCGCGGTTGCTATCTTTAAGCGCGCGCTCTAATATAGTCAAAATATCTTTTTCGCTAAGCGCCCGGAACTCAAAGATCAAAGACCGGGACAATAGCGGCGATGTCAGCGCAAAAAACGGATTCTGCACTGTCGCGCCTATGAGCGTGACGCCTCCGTCTTCTATGTCAGGCATCAACACATCCTGCTGCGCCTTATTGAAACGGTGTATCTCGTCAATAAAAACGATGGTCTTCTGACCCGTCGAGCCCTGCCTTAATTTTGCTTGTTTGATCACACGGCGCAATTCCGCGACGTTTGAAGCGGCGGCATTGAGCGGCTCAAAATAGGAGTGAGTGATATTAGCGATGCAGTGGGCTAAAGTGGTCTTGCCGGTTCCCGGGGGGCCAAAAAAAATAACGGACGTCAGGCGGTCCGCCTCTATGGTCTTTCGCAAAAGCGAGCCCGGAGACAAAATATGCTCCTGGCCTGCGAACTCATCTAAATTGACAGGCCGCATCCGGCTGGCTAAAGGTTCGGCGTTTGACATAAAAAAATCCCCGCAACTGCCGTCGGCTAGGTGGTCTGAACCCATTCAGACACGTGGGTGTCCTCTCAGCGGCCCTCGGGCTCGCCTGAAGCCGGACTCCCTTAGGATTAGTGTTGGTTCAATAATCATCAATCGCCGACAAACACCGCAGGGATATTAAATCCTTATCCTAACTTTAGTATATCACGGCCGATGAGACAAATCAAGCAGGACACTTTGTCTCATTGGAACAACTACCTGAGTGTCAACGATAATTCCTTCGCCAGGCCGTTCAGCACATTGCTATGCACTAAATTGATCTCGGCGTCTGTCAATGTCTTTGCGTCAGAGCCGTAGGTAAGCGAGATAGTCAGGCTCCGAGAGCCTTCGGGGACCTCTTTACCTTGATAACATTCTACGAGCGCGATCGTTTTCAAATAGCCGGCCGCTCTTTTCTCTATCAACTCTTTTATCGCGGCATAAGGTGTCGCATTGCCGGCTAAGACGCTTATATCGCGCGAAATAGACGGCGTTGAAGCTAACGGTATAAACACTTTTTTTAGGTCTGCGGCTTGCGAAAGCGCGCTTAAAGAAAACTCGGCAACAAAAATATCCTCTTTGGCCTTGATGCCCCAGTTCCTCTTGACAGCCTCGGTGGTGATCCCCAGTGTCCCCGCCTGACGGCCGTTGACGAGAATGGTGCAGTGGGACGCAGATCCTTGCGACGGTGTAAAGACGCATCCTTTAACGCTTAGTTCATCAAACAATGACTCTAACACGCCTTTGAGGTCATAGAGCGTGTACGGCCTTGAGTCTTTGAGCCACGCTGCGCGCTTATCTCCGGAGAGCAGGATACCGACGGATATTGTTTCTTCACCCCTGCCAAAAACATGGGCTATTTCAAAAATCTCAAAATCAGGATTATTGCGGTTGATATTAAAAGACGCGCATTCTAAAAGCGCAGGCAATAATGTTGTGCGCAACAGGTGATAATCCTGGCTCAAAGGATTAACGAGAGCACTTATTGTATGCGGCAGTTGCAGCGCGCTTTGCAGCGCGCTTTTGGCGTAATTTTCTTCGCTTGTCAGGCTATAGGTGACTGCCTCTTTAAGCCCCATAGAGACAAGCAGCCTTCTGACCATGCGCTCTATTGTCTGGACCTTGGGCGCTTCCATGAAAAACGGCTTGATCTCAGGAATTGTAAGCGGTATTTTATCATAGCCGAAAGACCTTGCTATTTCTTCGGTTAGGTCTTGCGCTACCTTTACGTCTTTCCTAAAGCTCGGGGCTGTCACCTCAAAAACATCCTGTTTTTTCTGCTTCACTCCAAAACCCAATTGCTCAAGAATATTTTTTGCTTCTCTCGGAGTTATGCGGATACTCAAAATATCCGCCGCTTCTTTTAGATCAAAAATGATCTTCTGTTTTTTTGACTGGGCAGGCGTACCTGCCTGCTTGGATGCGGCAAGCGTCCCGCCGCACAGATCGCAGATCATTTTAGTCGCCGCGAGCAAGCCTGTTTTTACTCCGGCGAGGTCTACGCTTCTCTCAAATCTGTAGGATGAATCTGAGGCAACGCCCAGAAGCCGCGTGCCGCGCCTGATCACCGCAGGGTCAAAGCAGGCGCTTTCAAGCATTAGATTGGCGGTCTTTGCAGATACCTCGCTGTCCTGGCCACCCATGATGCCGGCAATGGCAACGGGCTTTTTATTGTCGGCTATAACAAGCAATCCGGCTGAAAGTTTTTTTTCTACGCCGTCGAGTAAAGTAAGACGCTCTCCGTCGCGGGCCCGGCGCACGACAATAGCGCCCCCCTCTAATTTATCAAAATCAAAAGCGTGGAGCGGCTGGCCGTATTCCATAAGGCAAAGATTAGTGATGTCTACCACATTGTTGACGGAACGCAGCCCCACTGTATTAAGCCTCTTTATCAACCATGTTGGTGACGTTGTGACCTTGACGCCTACGATGAGATTGCCGCAATAGAGCGGGCATCCTTTGGTGTCGGAAACATCCACAGAAAACGGCCGAGTATTTTTTTTGCCCTTTGCAAGAGTAATGCGTGGCGCAGGAGGGATCTTTTTAAATTTCGCGCCTGTCATGGCCGCTACTTCGCGCGCAATGCCGCGCACGCTCAACCAGTCCGGCCTGTTGGACGTAACTTCTATGTCATAGACCCAATCGCCGTCTACCTTGTCAAGAGACGCCACACTTAAGCCGGCCATGGTAAGCCTGTCGCTCAACTTTTCAGGGCTTAACTTGACATCCACAAATTCTTTTATCCAGGAATAACTGATCTTCATAAATACCTAACCAGATCCCGACACCCTGCGGGTGCGGGATTAATTCCGGCATATAACTTACGTCGCATAAACGCCCCTACCTACGGTAGGGCAAGCTGTAAGTTATGCCGTCATTAAAACTGCTCCAAAAATCTTAT
>JAZDLG010000050.1:0-36227 GCA_043802125.1 Candidatus Omnitrophota bacterium | reverse complement strand
ATCCTTATTCACGACAGGCAGCCTTGAGACTCCAAGGTTCATGATATCCTGGCGGCTTACCTCCTGTTTCTTGCCATTTTCAATAGTGTCTAATATTTGTGTCAACTGCTCACCCAAAAACACGGATATAATAGCCGGCGGTGCCTCATTAGCCCCTAAGCGGTGTTCATTGCCCGCGTGCGCGACGCTGGCGCGAAGGAGGTCTGAGTATTTATAGACCGCGCGAAGGACGCTCGCCAGAACAGCCAGGAATTGCAGATTACTCTCAGGTGTTGAACCCGGATTAAGCAGGTTATTATCGCTTTCGTCTGCCATGGACCAGTTCAAATGCTTGCCGCTCCCATTTATTCCGGCGAACGGCTTCTCATGCAGGAGGCAGACCATGTCGTGCCGCAACGCCACCTTTTTCATGAGTTCCATTAAGAGCTGGTTATGGTCTGTAGCAAGATTTGATTCCTCAAAAATAGGGGCAAACTCATATTGGTGGGGCGCGACTTCATTGTGCCGCGTCATCACGGGAATGCCTAATTTATAGGCCTCTTCACCTAATTCATACATAAAGTTCACCACGCGCTCTTTAATAGAGCCGAAATACTGGTCTTCCAATTGCTGGTCTTTGGGGCTTGACGCGCCCACAAGCGTGCGGCCTGTCAAGAGCAGGTCCTGGCGCATGTTGTAATAATTTTTATCAATAAGAAAATACTCCTGCTCAGGGCCGCAAGTTGAGAAGACCTTCCTGGCCTTTTTATTGCCGAAAAGTTTAATGAATTTTACAGCCGCCTGGCTGAGCGCTTCATCTGATTTTAAAAGCGGCAGTTTTTTATCCAGGGCATGGCCGTGGTAAGAGACAAATATCGTAGGGATACAAAGGGTCTTGCCTAACTTGCTCCCAATGATGAACGCCGGGCTGGAAGGGTCCCATGCAGTATAACCGCGCGCTTCAAATGTGGTGCGGATGCCGCCTGAAGGAAAACTTGAAGCATCAGGTTCGCCTTTGATAAGTTTTGAACCAGAAAACTTCTCAATGACCTTGCCGGAGCCCGTAAAAGAAATAAAACTATCATGTTTCTCCGCGGTCATTCCGGTCATCGGCTGGAACCAATGAGTATAATACGTGGCACCCTTGGAGATGGCCCAGTCCTTCATAGCTCCGGCTATCTCGTTCGCCTGGGCTAAAGTGATCTGCCTGCCTTCCTGGAGCCAGCCTGAAAATGCCTCAAAGGTCTTCTTGGATATATGCTTTTTCATCGTCGGAATATTAAACGTATTCTCGCCGAAGTAGCTTGAGACCTTTTTGGGATGCTTGATCTCGTTTAATTCCTTACTCTCAATCCCTTTTAGTATTTCCTGTCTAATGCTCATGTCGCTCTCCTTTTTGCTTCACAAACTCCTCTATCCGGACAAACGCTTCTTTGAGTTGGTCAAAACCGGATGCGTAGGAGATCCTGATGTAGCCCTCCCCTTCGGGCCCGAACGCCGTGCCCGGGACTACCGCCACCTTTTTCTTCTTCAGAAGCCGTGACGCGAAATCAACAGACGACAACCCCGTCTTTCTGATAGAAGGAAAGGCGTAGAAAGCCCCTTGCGGTTTGTGGCAGCTCAACCCTACTTCGTTGAGACGCCCAACAACAAAATCCCTGCGGCGGTGATATTCGCGTTTCATATCATCCATTGGTTTGCGCGGGCCGATAAGCGCTTCACTTGCTGCCATCTGAGACATAATAGGAACGCACATAATAGTATATTGGTGGATCTTTGTCATTGCCGCGATTATATCTTTCGGGCCGCACGCAAAACCCACGCGCCAGCCGGTCATAGCATAGTTTTTAGAAAATCCGTTTAAATATATTGTGCGCTCTTTAGCGCCGGGCAAAGTCGCGAAAGGAGTATGGGCAAAATCATAGGTCAGCAAGTCATAAACCTCATCTGCAATAACCAAGATATCGTGTTTTTGAATGACTTTATTGAGCGCCAACAGCTCTTTCTTGGTGTAGGTCACACCCGTAGGGTTACACGGATAATTCAAAAGGATCGCCTTTACATCGTCATCCATGTTCTTTTCTATGTCCTCACTTGTCAGCTTAAAGCCGTTCTTCTGGTTCAATGAGATAAATTTAGCTATACCTCCTGCCAATTCCGCCACAGGCCCGTACGATACATAGCTTGGCACAGGTATCAATATCTTATCGCCCGGATTAATAATAGCGCGCATCAGGAGGTCAACGCCTTCGCTGACGCCGACTGTCACTAAGATCTCCTCGTTGGCATCATATTCCAGGCCATGCTGTTTTTTTATGTCTTGCGAAATGTAAGTCCTGAGTTTAAGGAGGCCCTTATTTGAAGTATAAGAGGTATACCCCTGTTCAATGGAATATATAGCGCTCTCGCGGATATGCCAGGGTGTGACAAAATCAGGCTCGCCAACGCCTAAGGATATGACGTCTTTCATCCCCAGGACAAGGTCAAAAAAAGCCCTGATACCCGAAGGCTTCATCTGCTCAACTTTTTTGGAAATTATACTTTTCTTCATATTTTTTACGGGGTTTCAATACGATATAGCCAATCTTTTATTCTCTTCCTTGCATTTTAAGACAGTGCTGTCTTCTTTGTATTTTTTCAAAAGAAAGTGTGTCACCGTACCGCGCACGTTCTCCATCGGAGAAAGCTTCTCAGCGACAAACCTAGATACGGTCTTTAGATCCCTTCCCTCCACCACAAGAAGCAAGTCATAGCTGCCGGAAAGCAGATAGCAGCTGGTGACTTCCGGGAAAGAATAAATGCGCTCGGCTACTTTATCAAATCCGAGGTCTTTCTGAGGCGCGACTTTGACTTCTATCAAAGCGCGCACTTCGCACTCCTTGTCCTCCACCATCTCCTTATTTATCACGGTCTTGTACCCTAAGATAATACCGTCTTTTTCGTATTTCTTTATCCTCTTTTTGACCTCATCAACCTTGATCTTAGTCAGTTTAAAGATCTCCTGTGGAGTGATCCTGGCATCTTTTGCTAAAAGTTCAAGAATGGCATCCACTGTGTCCTCCGAGTTTGATTTTCCGTCGCTTTTTTGAGGATTTCAGATTATCATAAGCCGCTTCAACGGTCAATACAAACCGTTGTTATCTATACCTATTCGTTATGGGCATTCTGCGGTCGCGGCCGAACGCCTTAGGGGTGATCTTGATGCCGGGAGGCGCTTGCCTGCGCTTATACTCGTTCGTATCCACCATCCTCATAACGCGCTCAACCACGGCCTTATCCGTACCGGACTTAGCAATCTCCGATAAACTCTTATCTTCCTCCACATACAACTTCAATACGCGGTCCAAAAGGCCATATTCGGGCAGAGTATCCGAATCTTTTTGATTAGGCCTTAATTCTGCTGTAGGGGCTTTTTTAAACACGCGCAACGGTATGACATCATAGCCCGCTTTTTCGTTCACATGCCCTGCCAACTTATACACGAGTGTTTTCGGCACGTCTTTGATGACACCGAATCCGCCTGCCATGTCGCCGTAAAGCGTGCAGTAACCGCATGAGACCTCAGACTTATTTCCCGTGTTAAGGGCTAAATATCCGAACTTATTGGAAAGGGCCATCAAGATATTGCCGCGTATCCTCGCCTGAAGGTTTTCTTCTGTCACGTCTGGTTTTGACCCGCTGAAAGCATTTTTAAGGATGTCAAGATACCCCAGGAAAACATCCTGTATGGGTATGACCTTAAATCCGACGCCTAAGTTTTTGGCGAGCCTCTCGGCGTCTTCCTTGGATTTTTTAGATGTAATAACTGACGGCATGGCAACGCCCACGACGTTCTCCTTACCTATACTATCAACCGCGATAGCGGCGACTAACGAAGAATCTATCCCGCCGCTGAGTCCCAGAACGACCTTCTTAAAACCGTTCTTTGAGATGTAATCGCGCAGGCCCAATGTAAGGGCCTCATAGACCTCCACTGCTTGGCTTTTAATATGAAAACCGCGGGGCTTTGCCAATAAAGGTTTATCTTTCGCGATCTCTTTTAAAAATACACCCGGCTTCTTAAACGTACTCGCGACTTTTAACTCCGCGATAAGTAATTGCTCCTTAAAGGCCGGCGCTTTAGCGATGACTCTTCCTTGATCATCTATGATAAGGCTTGCGCCGTCAAAGACCAGTTCATCCTGGCCTCCGACAAGATTAGTATAGGAAATAAAGACCTTGTATTTCTTAGCCTGCTGTCTCAAAATATTCTCCCGCAGCAGGCCTTTGCCCATATGAAAAGGCGAAGCATTGATGTTGACAATAAGGTGCGCGCCTTTATAAGCCTGAATACCTGCCGGGCCTTCTAAGTGCCAGATATCCTCGCAGATGTTCACGCCCATAAGCGTCTTGCCAATACCGAAAACCGGGAACGCCGCCCCGCGGCTGAAATAACGCTCCTCGTCAAAAACACCGTAATTAGGAAGGAATGCTTTATGATATACACCTTTTATTCTGGCATTGTGAATGACCGCCGCGGCATTATATAAATGATCCGCTTTCCTGTCGGTAAACCCTACGACACAAACGATATCGCCGATGTAAGCCGCAATACGCTTAAGCTGCTCTAAATTATCGTCCACGAACTGCGCTTTAAAAAGAAGGTCTTCCGGAGGATAACCCGTGACAGCCAACTCAGGAAAAGAGACTATGTCGGCCCCCTGTGACTGCGCTTCCGACGCCAGCCCTATGATCTTATCGGCGTTGCCTTTAAGGTCACCGACAACGGAGTTCATCTGCGCGAGCGCTATACGTATGGTTTGTTTTTTCATAACTTACTTTTAATGTCATAGTTCAAAACTATCGCTTCCGCGACCTGACGCATAGACTTTCTATGGTCCATGCTGAACTTCTGAAGCAGGCGATACACTTCTGCCTCGCCCATTGACCTCTCTTTCATTAGGATGCCCTTGGCCTTTTCAATAAGTTTGCGCGTTTCAAGTTCTTCCTGGATGACCTTGGTCTTGACCATCAACTCCGCGTTCTCAATGACAAGGGCTGCCTGGGCTGACACAGAACTCAAGACATTGATCTCGCTCTTAGTGAACTTATGGGGCTCTGACGTATAAAGGTTGATAACGCCTATGGCATGCCCTTTAACGCTTAATGGGACGCACAAAAGCGAAGAGATGCCTTCCTTTTTGGCGATCTCTTTATACTTATAGTCTTTCTCTTCCTGCACGTTATAAACGGCCATGGGCTTATTTGTAAAAGCTACTTTCCCGCTGACACCTTCACCCAATTTTATGGGCGGTTTCTTCATGTAGGACTCGGAAACACTCTGTGTCGCGCGAATGGTAAGCTCTTTTTTTTCATTCAGAAGCATCAGCGAACAGAGCTTGGACCCCAAAGTCTGAGCTGTAACATTGATAATAAGCTTTAGAATATCCTCCAGATAAAGATCCGATGTGATAGCCTTGCTGATCTTTGATAAAGCTTCCAGGTGAGCTGTTTTTTTTGCCATTATTTCTTCCCGCACGCCTTAACGCAGATACCGCAGATAAATTGCCCAACGATATTTTGTCTCTGGAAACTTTTTACCTTCTCAAAACATAAGAGGTGCTTAAAATCCTTAGGGTCATTTTGAATAGCTGCCGCGGGACACGATGCAAAACATGCCGTACACCGGCCGCAATTCTCAACAGAAGGCTTATCAACTTTTAGATCCATATCAGTCAAGACAGTCGCCATCCTGAATTGCGCTCCGAATTTTCGCGAGACCAGAAGATTGTTCCTGCCGAGCCACCCTAATCCCGCCAGTTGTCCTATCTTTTTATGCGAGAGGTGCGCCTTTTGCAGGTCCCAATCAGTTATTTGCGAAGCGGGTATGGGCAAAGCCTTTGCGCCCCTCTCCTGTATCCAGTTCGCGACCGCGAAAGCCAGCTGGTCTAAGAACAAATTGGCCGTCTTGTAATGGTGAAAATAAAGTTTAGTAGGCGCGCCGTTGATCTCAGAAAGGACCAGCGAAGAAAGCCCAGCGCCCAGGCAAACCGCCTTATCCAGTATGTCTTTGGTACCCTTGGGTAACTGAAAATCATCCCTGACAGCCGTTATATCGGCGACGCCAAACAAGCCGGCGCCGCTAGAGAGCGCGAACTTTTTTAACAGATCGTAAGCTCTGGTGTTTCCAAACATGACAAGGTTAGATCGCGGGACTTGTGGCGTCGGCAGTGCCATTAGATGAGCTACGGATAACGCCGCTGGTATCTACAAAAAAGGACCGGACGCCCGTGACATTCGGCGTCATCGGTTGGGCTGTGGCATTAAAACTATTGGCTTCACCGATCAAAGTAAAATTATACCCTTGTTTTACGCCTGAACCCAGGACAGCATCCACATACTGCGGCGCCGACGTGGATAGTTCGCTTAAATTGTCAGGATAGCCGGAATTGGAGGTGCGGTAAGTCTGCGCGGCCCAGGAGATCGTCTTAAGGCTCGCTATAGCCGCTGCCTCATTGGCATTCATCCTTACCCTTAGCAGGTTCGGAATAGCGATCGCTGCTAAAAGAACGATGATAGCCACCACGATCATGATCTCAATAAGGGTAAAACCGTATCTTTTCATAGTAAAATTACCTGTATAGATCCCTTTCACTTTTGCGCCTGATATATATATTAAACCACAGAAGCGCGAAAAAAACTATAAAAAGTAAGACAGCGGTTTGGCTCGCGCTGTTAAAATGCTCTTTTTTAAGGACCAGAGAACTAAAGAGGTAAAAAGTGATAGGCACAAGTAAAAATCCGAAAAATCTGATGAATTCGCCGTTCTTAAACGACTGTTTCAAGCTAAACTTTAGCTTATCAGATCTCTCGTAGGGTTTTAAAGAAGGAAAGAACATGGGCACAGACGCCGTATAATCACGATACGATGAGCCGAACTTTTCCTCAAGAGAAGCCTGCTCCTCCTTTATGGTGCCCACGTAAAGAATAATAAAAGCGAGAAAGTAATAAAAGACCAGAGAAAGGCTGCCTGAAATAAAACTGATACCAAAACCTAATATAAAGTTGCCCAGATACAGAGGATTCCTTGTGTAGGCGTACGGCCCGCTGGTCGCAAGGGCCCTTGATTTCATGATATAACCGCTCGCCCAAAAACGTATAGAAAGCCCTAAAAACATAAAAACCACTCCGCACCAAAAATAAGTATCATTTGCCTTAGCCACAAAAGGATAGACGATGAAAAAAGGATACATGAACCAAAGCCTAAGCTTCTTAAAGCTTATTTTTTTCATCCCTGCTCCCTGCTTTGTGTATCTTGTTAAAATAGACCATCAATACCGAGACGGCAGCCGGCGTCACCCCTGATATTCTCGCTGCCTGTCCAAGCGACAAGGGCTTAAAATTTTCCAATTTCTCCACGATCTCGCGAGATAGGCCACGGATCGTCTTATAGTCCAACCCGACCGGTATTTTTATCTTCTCTATTTTATTAAAACGGCTGACCTCTTCAACCTGGCGCCTGATAAAACCAGCGTATTTGATATCAATCTCAATCTGTTCGGCGACATCTTGTGTCAAAACGCCTAAGTTATCATGTATGTGGTTTAAGACACTCATGTCCTTAAAACTCAGCTCAGGCCTCTTGAGCAGATCTTCAAGAGAAACCGACTTTGAAACTCGCGAAGAGTTCAGCGCAGCAAGTTTCTCATTGACCTCGCAAGGTTTCAGGCGCGTCTTTTTCAGATACGCTATACCATCTTGTATGCGCCGCCTCTTATCATCAAGCGCTTTCTTATCCTCTTCTTTTAACAGGCCCAACTCATACGCGTGAGACTGCAACCTTAGGTCAGCGTTATCCTCCCTTAGAATAAGGCGGTACTCCACCCTTGATGTGAACATGCGGTAAGGCTCATCAGTGCCTTTTGTCGTCAGGTCATCTATCAAAACACCGATATAAGATACGTCGCGGCCTAAAGTAAAATGTTTTTTGTTCTTGGCGCGAAGCGCCGCGTTCACACCGGCCAATAATCCCTGCGCCGCCGCCTCTTCATATCCGGTGGTGCCGTTTATTTGTCCGGCAAAAAACAGGTTTTGATAAAGCTTGGATTCCAGCGTCGGAAAAAGCTCTGTTGCGTCAATAAGGTCATATTCTATGGCGTAACCCGGCCGCATGATACGCGCCTCTTCCAAACCCGCAATGGAATGCAGCATATTGATCTGCACGTCTATGGGCAGGCTTGTTGAGACGCCGTTGGGGTAAACCTCCACAGTATCCAAGCCTTCGGGTTCTAAAAAGACCTGGTGCCTGTCGCGGCCGGCGAAGCGCACTATCTTATCCTCAATGGACGGACAATAGCGCACGCCCGTGGCTTTTATTTTGCCAGTATACAGAGGCGAACGGTCAAGGCTCTGCCGTATGATATCATGCGTATTTTTGTTGGTGTAAGTAATATAACACGGGACCTGGGCCAAAGAGATCTGTGTCGTCGCGAAAGAAAAAGGCTTAGGCTCCTCATCGCCGTCCTGCCTTATCAATTGCTTATAGTTGATGCTGCGAGCATCCAGGCGCGGGCACGTGCCTGTCTTAAAACGCTTAAAGCTAAGCCCCAATGTTTTTAAACTTTCAGCAAGGGCCGTTGACGGTTGCTCGCCCAATCTGCCGCCGGGAAAGTGCGTCAGCCCGATATGGATAAGGCCGTTTAAAAAAGTGCCGGGCGTTATCACAACGGTTTTCGCATAAAACGCCTCTCCTATGGAGGTCCTGATGCCTACAGCGGTTTTGCCGTCAACCAAGACCTCACTCGCTTCAGCTTGCCTTATTTCTAAATTCGCAATGGCCTGCAAGGCACTTGTAACAAAAAGCCTGTAGCGGAACATGTCTTCCTGGGCCCTGGTGGACCGGACAGCAGGCCCTTTTGAAGAATTCAGTTTCCTGAATTGTATGCCGCAGGCGTCTGCGGCTCTACCCATCATACCGCCGAGAGCGTCTACTTCTTTGACAAGCTGGCCCTTTCCGATGCCGCCGATGGCAGGGTTGCAGGACATAGCCCCTATAGAATCAATGTCCATGGTCAAAAGAAGAACGCGAACGCCCATCTTGGATGCGCAATAGGCAGCCTCAGCGCCGGCGTGGCCTGCGCCTACTACGATGCAGTCGTATTTTTTTGATTTGAGCGTGGTCATTGAGAAGATGATCGCGGGGCTTTAATTTAATCCCTGGCTAATTTTATCAGCAGGCCCATAAGGTCTTTGCCTAAAAGTTCGCCTAAAGAGCCTTCGTAGCACGCTTTTTCAGAAAAACTCAAAGTTCCGTCAGGCTTGATATTGCCGCCTGCCACGATCAGAGGCGCCGGATCCGCCGAATGAGCTTTAAGACTGCAAGGCGTTGAATGATCCGCGGTGACAATAACAATACAATCCTTGAGTTTCAAATGCGGCAGAAGGTTCGCGAAAAAGTATTTATCTATTGCTTCAATGGAAGCCTTCTTTTTATTGTAATCACCGTCGTGTCCGGGTTCATCCGGCCCTTTGATATGTATGTACAGCCCGTCAAATTCTTTTATCTTCTGAAGGGCTATTTTTGCCCAAATGGAATAATCCACATCCGGATGACCCGTGTTGGAAGGAACATCCACAATGGCCATCCCGGTCAATAGCGCTATGCCTTTTTCAACGGGCATCTCAACAAAAGAACCGAAATTTACCTTATATAATTCTGACAACGGCGGGAATTTAGGCAGGTGGTCTCCCGCGTCGCGGCAAAGGATGATATTCGCCGGCACCTTATTGTCAGCCACGCGCTTCTTGTTAATAGCAGCTTCCTGGAGCACCTTATGGGATTTTAGCGTGAATTCATTCAAAAGGGCTGCCGCTTCCTGGGCAGGCTTTGAGTTTTCATAACCCAGCATAGGTTTACACTCGTCAACATACGGCTCAAATTTCTCTTTTGCCAGGCCGAATACGCCTTCCCTGTCATAAGCCGGGTCTGTATTGGTTATCCAGGCGGAGAGCTGTGAGTGCATTGCGCGAATGACTAAAATACCTCTATGCCCTATGGTATTCTTAAACTCAAAAGTCGCGTTAGTAAGCGTTACCTTTGAGTTTATCTCTTTAGCCAGGAGTGTGGCCTCTTCATTCGTAAGATTGCGGCCTACCCTGCGGTCTTTGATCTTCCTGCCATCATCTTCTACGGTAGCAAAGTTTACACGAAAAGCGACATTGCCGTCTTCCACATTCAGGCCTTCGGCAAATGACTCAAGAGGCCCCCTTCCCGTATAGTATTTATGGGCGTCATAACCTAAAAGGCTTATTACCGCTATATCCGACTCAGGCGCTATCCCCTTAGCCACAGTGTGGACCACCCCGCTCTGCCCCTTCTGAGCAAGCCTGTCCATATTCGGCGTAAAAGCTGCCTCTAAAGGAGTCTTATCGCCTAACTCCTTGACAGGGATATCCCCTAAGCCATCTAACACAACATAAAGTAACTTCTTCATTTACATTCCTCCTTAAAAATGCCTGACCCTCACGTAATAAGGTGTTATTTTAACACTCTCAAGAGGGAGTGACAAGGGAAATTAAGGAGGCTAAGTTTATCTCAGAAGCGAGAATATCCACAGGGCAAACAGCATGGGGGCGGTAAAACCAAAGATGCTGACCCACTGGGGTATGGTAAACCTTCCCATCTTCGCTTCCAGTTTAAAGATTAACCTGCAAAGATGCAGCAACGAAACGATAAGAAAAATAATCCCTGAGATCAATAAAGCAAGATCTTTCATAGCGCGCCTCCTTTATTTTAAATAAGCTTATTCGCCCACTCCTTCGCTTTTTTAGCATTTCCCTCTTTATTCCTTCGGGCAGGGTCAATGAAACCTATCTCTCCTATGAATTCATTGCCTGCCAGCTTCTCTTTCATCTTCTCCAAAGTCTTGCCCGGCCCTCCTCCTGAACAGCAAAAAAGCGCTATCTTCTTGTCCTTTAGGGCCGTGCTTGAGAAAAATGTTGCCAGGGCAGGCGCGTAACTCCAAGCCCACACAGGCGTTCCGATTATTAGACAATCGTAATCCTCAGGCCGCTTGTCAAAAGGCATAAGCTCGGGCTGCGCCTTCTTCAAAACCTGTCCGCCGCCCTTTAAAAACCTTGAAAAACCAGTAGGGCTGATATCCTCCTTAGGCTTTAATTCCAGGAGGTCAGCGCCCACAGTTTCTGCTATCAGGCGCGCGATAAACCTCGTATTGCCTTCCAGAGAATAATAAACGATAAGCTTTTTCATTTAGCCTACTACAATGATGACTTTATAATCCTCAGCGACCTTAGGCACTGCTATCCAGTTTAAGTCTCCCCAAAGCCTCGCGCAGGTACCCTTCTGCCTTGCTATACAGGATCTTTTTCATCTGGGTAAAAAATTCAAGCTGACGATATCCATAGCGCCAACAATACCTACCAATTTATCATCCCTCATCACGGGTATCGTGTGGATATTGCGAGTGGACATAAGGTCTAAAACGCGCTCAACCGACTCATCCTCCGTAACAGTTATTACTCCGTGGGTCATCTTCTTCTCAACTATAGCCTGCTCTTTATCTTTTAAAAACGCGTCCTTAACCGAAAGCTCAGGCTTAACCTGCTCTACTTTATTCCAAAAATTGATATCGCGCAACAGCCGCAATAGGTCACTCATGGTGATAATGCCCACTAAAACGCCGCCTACTGTAACAACCGGAACGCCGTTAATACGGTACTGTTTTAAAAGCTTCACAACTTCTGCCAAAGTAGCCTCGGGCCTTATAGTCACAACTTCTTTTGTCATGATCTCTTTTACCAACATACTCACCTCCTATTAGCCTGATCAACTGCCTCAACTTCTTTTTCTTTTGGTTTCGGAGCTCCAAACTGTATCGTATCTACTATCGCTTCCATTTCTACGCGCTGAAATTCACGAGGAGCCTCAAAATAGATATTGAAAAGATGCCTGTTATGGAAAAACACGATGGCGGTTGCCTGCCTCATGCCATCCTGCGTTGATATGATAAATCCGCGCTGAACCGCAAAAGCACCGCCTATTTTTCTATCAACCTTCAAAATAGTCTTGCCGTTCCTTGAAGCCAATTCATATTCTTTAGCCGCGACAGCATTCTCTATAAGCTCCATAGCGGCTAAATCGTCATTGATGCCGTCAACTGCCTTAAAATCAATATGGATCCCGCGGCTGCCAACAGGATTCATAACGGTCGCGCCGTCTGCGTCTTCATTCCACTGCCAACTTTCCGGCACATCTATCCAAAATAATCCGTCCTTCTGCCCTTGGATCTGCGCGAACCCCATCGGCGACAGCATCAGCATGACACCCAAGAGCCCAAAAAAAACAATTTGTCTCATTTAAGATTTCCCAGTTCTTTTGCCCGGTCTATTTCTCACCTTGTCTTTAACGCCCTTGCTTCGGGTTTAAAAACCTAAACACAAATTGCTTTACCTCTTCCCTATCTTCTTCGGAAATGTCAGTAAATTCTATGCCGGCGTCGTATTTTTTCTCGTTTTCCCTGCCTACGATGCTGAACTCTTTTGTCCAAGCAACTCTGCCTTCGGCGCGGATGATTTTTGACGTAGGCAACTCAATATTTAAAGATATCCTGTCGCCAGGCTCTATTTTTTCATCAACGATAAAACAGATGCCTCCGGCGGAAATATTTTTGGTCATATCGCGGGAGTCGGCTGCGTCTTGCGATGATCCGGCGACCTTGTTCCACCTGATTGCTACATTGATATCCAACCGCATAAATTTCCGTTTTTCAGTCATATCCGCCATATTACCTCCCTGCGCAAAAAACTGTTCCCATATCGAGGTCCGACCTCGATACATCTAGTTTTTAATATACCCGACCGGAATTATGTACAACGGCTCATACTCTTTTGGCAGCATGCAGGCCTTTTTTACTGCTTTGTCGTCAAACGCTCCGACAGGTACTGATCCAAGCCCCAAAGCGACTGCCTGAAGATGAAGGTTTTCTGCTGCGTGCCCTGCTTCCATATGCACATATCGCTCTGCCCTGGTACCATACTTGTTGCCTACGCGCGCATATTCAGCACAGATAATTATATCAGCCGGTGCCTCTTCTACGAAACCCTGACCGAACGAAGCTACAGCGAGTTGCTTGCGGATATCGTCATGTGTAACAACTTCAATAGTATGATTGCTAGTCTCGTAATGGAACAGCCCGTCTTTTGTGGCCAGATATATCTCCAGAGGATACAGGGCACTGGCAGACGGCGCGCTGCGAAAGCTTCCGTTTCCTGTCAGCCCCTGGGCGGACCAAAGAAGCTGACTGATTTGCTGGAGAGTAAGGTCTTTTTGAGAAAATGCCCTTACGGAACGCCTCTGTTCAATGCTTTCTTCAAGAGAAACGCCACCTTTGCGAGAAGGTTGCGGCAATTTTACTACTTCATTTTCAGCCATAGAAACACCTCCCAGCGATAGCCATGCAACCACGAATAAAAAAGATGAAAAGTAAGTAAAAGTGTTCATATTAAACTAAGTCAACCAGGCGATATGACGTCAAAGTATTCTATGTACCCGGTCCTATCTTATTAATTCGCAGCTATCTTTTTGCCAAATGCGATCGCTTTGATCTGAACATTTTTCTTTTTCTTGATATCGCCTGATTCTCCGGCATTCGGCACAAGCAAAGATTCAAACGCCATATCGGAGTAATTCGCAGTCAATAAAAATGGCTCCGCTAACGCGTCCAATCCAATATCTTCATAGGCACTGGCTATCAAAACAAGTTTTTTCTTCTTTAATGGGGTCGTCATAGTCCCCGCTTTATTATCCCACTTATAAAGCGAGAACATGCGGTCCATTATAAGCTTAAGCTGGGCGCTGGGGCCATAAAAATATAAAGGCGTTGCCATAACGATAACATCAGCTTGCGCCATCTTCTTTAGAACAGGCGTGGCCTCATCATTAATAACACAGGCATATTCTTTTGACGTCTGGCAACGCCTGCAGGAAATACATCCGGTCGTCTTATATTTTAAAAACGCGGCTGAAACAACCTCAACCTGCGCGCCTTTTGAACGCGCGCCTTCGGCAAACCACTTAACAAGCATGGCCGTGTTGCCATTCTTCACAGGACTCCCGGAAAGAACAAGTATGTTTTTAGCCATAAGGAATTAACCCTCTATGAGTATATCTTCAAACGATGTCCCCGGCTTTATCCCCTGATCAGGGTCTCCGATCGCCGGGTCATAAATATACGGGCATGCCCTGCACTGATATTTATCCATGACTTCCTTTCGTAGCAAATTAACAATTATTTATCGAGGTCCGACCTTGATATCATGCCAAGCGACTACCGAGTTCTGACACTAATTTCCCTCTGCTCTAATACCTAAATTAGCATTCCCCGGATATTTAAAAATTCTTTTCATTTTTTTAAGTGCTGCTGCTTCGTCAAACGCAAGATCTCCAGTAATAACCGAATTACCATCTGACAAATAAAGTCTTATTGTAGGAAAATAAAAAACTCCACCAATAAAAATATGATTACCATTTCTAATATCAACCTGCAATAGTGGCACCTTATTTCTGTTAACAACTTCGAGCGTATTTATGGAAAAATTTCTATCACAATAATTATCTCTATTAATCACCCATTGGTTATCAACTATCTGCGCAATCATTTTACCATTTTTGTCATTAAAACTGGCAGACACGACAAGCTTCCCTCCATCAATTTTAATTTTAATAGGATAATCATAGCCAATATTAATCCATTTTCTCAAGTTAATGCCATTAACTAAATCATCATAGCCAGTAATAACCCGTATATTGCCCAACTGCACAATTATTTCCTTTGCTGGATCAACAGGACTCTTATCCAAAGATCCAGTCAAAAAATTATTTTTTTGCTCATCCCGCTTCTGCAATAAATAAAATCCATAGGAAATAACTATTGGGATAACAATAACAGTGATTAAAAGTGTGATCATTTTGGTTACATTTTTTTTAAACCAAACTTCATTAATCTGTTTCTTCTTTTTGCGCACAGTTATAAAAAATTAGGTTAGATTATTCTATTTCAATTCTTTATTTTTAATTTTGAGTACGCTTCACTCCTGTGCTCGTTTACTGGACGACTAAAAGCAAAAAACCCACCTTTTTAAGGGTGGGTTTTGCTTGGATCATTTAACAAGATGTTAGCACTTGGTGTAGCCGCACGCCGAACATTTCACGCACCCCTCTTCATGCCTTAAAGCGCCGCCGCAATCAGGGCAGACGCCTACGATATTACCGGTGATGTCGTTTATAGAGCCTGTGATGTGGCTTTCTAATTGTTCCTCGCTTTTTGCGACCTGGGTAAAGACGCGCTCAGGCGATACAGGAACATTAGCCTCCACTTGAGAATTAAGGAGCCTTCTTTCAATGACGCGCGCGATAGCATCAGCGCAGGAAAATATCCTACAACCCTTTTCCCATGAAGGAGACGGGCAGCGTATTGACCTTAACTGTTCAATGATGACCTTGACATCCACGCCTGAACGAAAAGCCAGAGAAGCAAGCCTGCCTATAGCTTCAAGCTGTGATGCCGCGCAGCCGCCTGCCTTGCCCATCTGCGTAAAGACTTCAAATGGCCTGTTATCCTGGTCCGTATTGATGGTGACGTAAAGGTTGCCGCAGCCTGTTGATACCTTTGTAGTCGTGCCCATGACCACTTCAGGCCTTGGACGAGGCGCGATCCTGCCTGTTTCAACAACCGCAGGAGCTGCCTGTTTGGCCGTATCTTTGGAACCGACGTTTAAGACCTGTTCATCGCGGCTCTTGTCGCGATAAATAGTAACACCTTTGCAGCCTAATTCATAGGCAAGCATATAGACTTCGCGCACATCATCCATACTCGCGTCCTGATGGAAATTAACTGTCTTTGAAACGGCATTGTCTGTATATTTCTGGAAGATGGCCTGCATCTTAATATGCCATTCAGGCGTTATATCGTGCGCCGTGACAAAGGCGCGCCTGATGTCAGAAGGTATCTCTTCAATATCATGAATAGAACCCGTTTGCGCGATCTTTTCCATGAGCTTTCTTGAATAAAGCCCTCGCGCTTCCATTACCTCTTTGAATGCCGACTCTATCTCTATCATCTTGTCATTATCAAGGACATTCGCCCTATAATAAGATATCGCGAACATGGGCTCAATGCCGGAAGAGCATGGCCCTGCTATAATGCTGATAGTGCCCGTAGGCGCTATGGTCGTTAATGTCGCGTTCCTTAATTTAAGCCCGCTTTCTTTATCGTAAATGCTGCCTTTAAACGCCGGGAATGTGCCGCGCGACGCGGCAAGCTCAACAGATTCTTTCCTGGCCTGGGTCTGCACAAAAGACATGACCTTCTCGGCCAATTGGAGGGCCTCTTCTGAATCATAAGGTATCATCATCTTAGCCAACGCGCTCGCCCATCCCATGACGCCTAAACCTACTTTGCGCGTCTTCTTGGTCATCTCATCTATCGCAAGCAACGGATATTTATTGACCTCAATGACATTGTCTAAAAAGTGGACAGCCAGGCGCACAACATCTTTTAACCTGTCCCAATCCAACTCGTAATGATCTCCTGCATCCTGGAGTAGTGCAAAGAGATTGATAGAACCGAGATTGCATGACTCATAAGGCAAAAGCGGTTGTTCTCCGCAATCCAAAGAAATAAAACCATTCGTGATGAAAGTTAGAGTCTGCGGTTCCGTCAAGTCGTACACTTCTTCTTCGCCAAACGGCTCAATGCTTTTTATGTCTTCCTCAAATGAAACGGAATAATAGCCCTTAGACAATAATTTTCTGGCTTTCAAAGAATGTTTTTGGACCAAGAAACCAACCCTCTCTAAAAATAAAGGAACCGCGCTCTTAGAAATAGAAAGCTCAAAGAGTATTCCGTCGAGTTTATAAACCCTTTTATCCCCGCTCTTGGCGATATATTCAAAGCCTTCTCTCTCTTGCCTTTTGCGGTCATAGATTTTTGACTTTATCCCCAGATTAAGAAGCAACAACTGAACGCTTTTGAGCAACTTTAAGGATTTGGCGGTCAAGCGGATATAGGCATTTGCGCCTTCCGTAAACCCTATGGTTCCGTCCGCCGTAAATAATCCCTGTAAAAATCCTATGACAGCCTCTTCGGTAGCCGTAAATAACGCCGCCGGAACTTTTTTATCTTCACTTAATGACGCGCCAACGCCGAGATTCTTAAAAAACTCAACAAAATACTTACTATGATACGAAAGATGATAAACATTGTTTTCGCGCAAGACCTCCTTGATATCCGCTCCGTAAAAACTATTTAAGATAGGCTTAAGGTAATTCAAGACTTCTTTATCATCCTGGCTAAAAGTAAAACCTACGCGGCGGTTTTTGTCCTTATCCCGCAACCAGCCATCTCCCACCAACCAGCCCAACACCTGGCCCAATTCTTTACTCCATACCTGCGACAGATTAAGTTTATAAACAACTCCGTTATCTCCTTTGTATTCGTTATTGATCTTAAATGGCAAGGCATTATTTTCGTTAAATTTCCCGCCAGCCGGCTGAATAAGTACTTTATGCACGTTGGCTTTTAGGTCCTTCATTTCCACCCATCCACCTGTTGTCATAATCTTATGATCTGCAGTAGCTATCAATTCAAAGCCGGATTCGGTGATAAGTTTAAAAACAGGTTTTATGCCGGTTTTAAAGGCCGCGGAGATCGTTCTCAATGAAAGCCCGGGCCTAGTTTTAACAGCTAATTGGCCTGATTCTTCTTCGTTTGCGTAAAGAATATCCCCTACCCTGTCATCCGTAAAAATACCCAACCCGCCACAGCCATAATTCTTAACGAGGTCTCTCATCCTCATTAATCCTTTTTCCGTAGAGATAAGGGTATCGCCCACAACGCAAGGGTTAGTGCTTTCTATCTTACCTAATAATGGGGTGGGATTGTTATTGTTGATCCTGTCTATAAATATGATGCCGGGTTCGCCGTTCTTATGCGCCATCTTGACCATGAGGTCAAAGACCATCTTGGCGCTCAGCTTCTTTACGGCTTTTTTCGTATTGGGATTGATGAGTTCGTATTCCTCTTCTTTTACGACCTTGCGCATGAACTCTTCAGTCACGGCAACGGAGATATTAAAGTTATTTATCTCCTTGTCGTTCTCCTTGCAGGAGATAAAATCCAGGATATCCGGATGATCCACGCGCAGGATGCCCATGTTTGCCCCGCGGCGCGTGCCGCCCTGTTTGACCGCTTGTGTCGCCGCGTCAAAAACCTTCATGAAAGAAATCGGGCCTGAGGCAATGCCGCCTGTTGAGCGCACTGTACTGGACTTGGGCCGCAGGCGCGAAAAAGAAAATCCCGTGCCGCCGCCTGATTTATGGATGAGCGCCGTTGCCTTGATGCTGTCAAAGATGCTGTCCATGGAATCTTCTATAGGTAAAACAAAACAGGCCGATAACTGCGAAAGGTCGCGATCGGCATTCATAAGCGTAGGAGAATTAGGCATGAATTCAAGGCCGGACATCATGTCGTAAAAATCTTTTTCAAGCTTGGCTATCTCTTCTTCGGGCTTTTTGAAGATCCTGTCAGCTTCTGATATACACTTTGCCACGCGGCTGAACATTTCACGCGGCGTTTCAACAACTTTGCCGTTTTCGTCTTTCTTTAGGTAGCGTTTTTCAAGGACACGGAGGGAATTTTCGGAAAGCTTTAACGCCATTGCAATGCTCCTTTCTGCGCGGGAAACTACAATATATTGATATTTTTTGAGGCTAAACCACTACCTCTTGATGTTCCACATGAAATTCATCCCAATAAGATTTTTGCCTTTTTAGTGACAAAGATGACTCTTGGGTAGGATCTATCCTTTATTTGGTTTAGAGCCGTGATTCGCTCTCTTGGAACGCCAGTTTAACTTGCCTAATCTTTTTCTTCTGCCTTTTCCCATTTCTCTATCCTCTTGTAACGTGCAAATTTTTTACGTGCCTCTATTGTACTACTCAAAATTGTTTTGTCAAATTTTTTCTTAAGAAAACATACTCACTTCACGCGGATCGTTTTGTTTTGGCTTGCGACATTACCTTTATCATCTTTGATATAACAATAAACACGGTACACGCCTTTTTCAGAAGGGACTTTGATCTTTACCTTGCAGCCTTGGCCTGAAATTTCAACAGGCACATACTCGTTTACATAATATTTTAAAACATTCTCTTCACAAGAGCTCAACGCGTAGTTAAAGATCAGGTTATCATGCACCCCTTGGCCGATATCCACACGTGCCTCTATCTCTTCCGAAGGTTCTATATCCATAATCTTGCTGACAGAAAAACTTTTAACCCGAATAGGCGCATACGGAGCTTTCTTGCCTGTGTAAAATTCATAAATAGCCCAGTAAGATGCCCTTTTAAGATCTCCTTCATTGAGATTCCACCAGGTCATGCTCTCCTGTGTTGTCTCGCCTAGATGAAAAACGAAACCGCCGAGGTTATACCCTTTAAATGAATATATCTGCTCATTAAATTCCTTATATCGTTTTGCCTTATCAATATCGGAAAGCTCAACAGCCTTACCATTCACATCTTTAGGCCTATCGGAGCTAAGATAAGGCCCGTATTCAGTGAATACGTACGGCTTATCAAACCCGAGATACTCCCATTTCCCATGGGCCGTCCTAATACTGCCATATTCATTCATGCCCACGATATCTAAGGAAGGAACATAACTCGCAAGATAAGGCAGATCCACCGAGCTTGCCGAAGCATAAACAACCGGGTGGTTGGGGTCTATCTCGTGTATATCTTTAATAAGCTCTTCCAAAAATATGGATAGGGCGACCTTTTCTCTCTCGTCTTTTGTAAAAAACAAAGCTTCATTACCAACACCCCACATCAAAATAGCAGGATGATCCTTAAACTTTCGGACATATTCCAATACTTCCTGCCGCTTAGAATTTTTGTAATTATTATCGTAGAGATAACTGCAATTCCCTTTCTCATCAACATAGTTCAACCATATGCTGGCGCAGACCTTTAAGCCATATCTTTGCGCCAGATCAAGATATTCCTTGCTCCCCTGGTCTGTGCCCCATGTGCGCACGGTGTTAGCCCCTAATTCCTTGGCGAGCTTTAGATAATCCGTAAGGCCGTTCCTGCCGATGGCAATGCCGCAACCCACGCCTTTGATATAAAAAGGCTTACCGTCTACTTCTAAATACCACTTCCCTTTTTCACCGCGCGCGTTTTCGCTACGCACAAAAACATAAGATGCTTCAACGACGGACATCCAAAAATAAAATATAAATAAAATTAGAACCAGTCTTAAGCGCATGCTCGTATTGTAGCATAATAGGGCTTATCTGGCAAAAACGGCTTTGTTGCGCATTGGCGTTGGTTCTGCTATCCTATATCTATGCCCCCGAAAAAACTCATCCTATCCGCTATCCTACTCAAAGGTTTTTCCGCTGTCATCGCCCAGACCCTGCTTATCAGGGAACTTTTAGTGGTTTTTTACGGCAACGAACTTACATTCTCTGTAATATTATGCATTTGGCTCATCGCAGGAGCTATTGGCAGCGGCTTATTGGCAGGCTTATTTAATAAAGCAAAAGACCCTCTGCGGCCTTTCTGCCTTTTTCAGGCCCTCTTAGCTTTCTGGCTACCCTGCGCCATTATCTTGATCAGGACGTCTAAGACATTATTAGGCGTCCCATCCGGAGAAGTCTTAAATATAGCGCAGATAGCCCTGATCGCGCTCGCGAGCCTCTCTTTGCTTGCGCTTTCCGACGGAGCTTTATTCACTCTTGGTTTCAGGTTGATCCCGTCGGTCGCCAAGATATATCTTTTAGAATCGCTTGGTGTTACGATAGGCGGCATCATCTTCACCTTTGTGCTTCTCGTCTTTCTTAACTCTTTTCAAATAGCGCTTCTCGTCTCAAGCCTGAACCTTCTGGCCTGCTCGCTTATTCTGCTTAAAGACAAGAATCCATTGTTTAAAATAGGCTCAGGCCTTCTTTTTCTCATATTACTCAACCTATACGCGCGCTCCGGACAACTTCAGAACATAACGCTCAAAGAAGAGTGGAAAAATAGGCCCATCGTAGCTTACGAAAACTCACGTTATGGCAACATCGTCGCATTAAAAGAAAAGAACCAATTCACTATTTTTTCCAACGGTTTGCCTAGCGTAAGCCTGCCTTCGCCTGAAACGTATTTCACCGAGGACTTCGTGCACATCCCGATGCTCGCCAAACCCGGCGTTAAAAAAGTCTTGTTTGTAGGGACAGCCGTAGGCGGCCTCATCAGGGAAGCGCTCAAATATCCTCTTGAAAGAATAGTCTACGTTGAGTTGGACCCGGCTTTTATCAATATTATACGCCGCCTCGCAGACCCGCTAACAACAGCTGAGTTAAAAGACGGACGCGTTGACATAAGGCTGACTGACGCGCGTAACTTTATCAAGACCACGCGCGAAAAGTTTGACGCGGTCTTCGTCAATACCGGGCTGCCTACCTCGCTCTCAATCAACAGATATTACACAAAAGAATTTTTTAAAGAGGTGCGTTCTACCTTAAACATTGGAGGCATCGCTGTATTTAAAACGTGGGGGTCCCTCTCCTACTTAAGCAAAGAAAACAAAAAGATAAATGCCTCGTTGCTAGCGACTTTACTGCAGGAATTCAAATACTGCGGCGTAGTACCGGGGGACGGCTTCAACCTTTTTATCGCATCCGATGAAAAAATAAACCTCAACCCCGCGGCTCTTAGCGATAATTTAAAAAAGTTAGGGATAAAAACCTTTCTTATCAATCCTGAATACCTCAGCTTAAGGCTCCAGGAGCCTTATCGCGAATGGTTCTCTGACAACATAAAAGACCCGTTAAAAAGCGCCTCCATTAACAGGGACCTGCGGCCTACCGGGCTCTATGAAGGCCTGGCCCTCTACTATTCACAATTTTCAAGAAAAATCCCGAAATTATTCAGCGGCTTTGAAAAAGTAAGACCGGGTTACGTTGCTTTAGGCCTTGCCTTTTTCCTGCTTGTCTGGAGGCTGTTTGTTATCAAGAACAAAATGAAACCTCTATGCCTGGACTTTACTATATTCAGCACTGGTTTCTTTGCTATGGCTTTACAGACATCGATCCTTTTTCTTTTTCAATCTCTTTTGGGTTTCTTATTCGCGTGGCTGGCTATCTTGACTACGAGTTTTATGGTAGGGGCTTCTTCGGGGGCGTTTATCGCTTATAAAAAATTAAAGGCGCTCAGTGAATACAAAAAATTGGGTTGGATTGAAATACTCTTGCCGCTCTCAAGCGCTGCCGCGTTATTAGTTACAGCCTACCTCTATGCAAACGGACACGCCTCCTTTACTCACATCAAATGGCTTTTTTCTCTTATCAGTGTTGTAACAGGTTTACTGGTAGGTATTGAGATGCCTGTCATTTTCAGCCTTTCAGGCAGCGACAGCGGCCTTTCGGCCAGCGCATCCCAAAGATCAGCCGGCAGATTATATAGCCTGGACCTGACAGGCGCCTGCCTTGGCGTGTTGTTGACGCCGCTTGTATTAATACCAAGCTGCGGCATCGTCCCCACAGCGCTTATCTTATGCCTTTTAAAGTTGGGTAACGGCTGGAATATCTTGTCGCTTAATCCTAAACCGGACTAATCCTCAATAGGGCTAGCCTGCTTCAGGAGATCTTCCGGGTCCAATACGCCTCCGGAGACGATGATCTTGACCGCCTCTTCAATGCTCATATCTAAAAATATCAGGTCTTCACGCGGAACGAAGAGAAGAAAACCGGTAATAGGATTAGGCACAGTGGGTATTAAGACATTCATCAGATCTTTCCCCGTCTTGGATCTTATGCTTTCAGTAGTCTCGTTGGTGATAAAACAAATACTGTAGCTATCTTTGTTAGGAAAATGGGCAAGCGCCACCTTCTGGAATCGGCCCTGCAACTTCTGACCGAACAGAAAATGCGTGACTTGTTTTGCCGCCGGGTAGATCTTTTTAACGATAGGAAATTTAAACCATAAGCTCTCCATATAGAGAAGGAATTTCCTGCCGATAAAGTTAGTCGCAAAAAAACCGGTGAAAAAAATCATGGCGGCAAAGACGATAAGCCCAAGGCCGGGTATCTTGTAGCCGAACAAAGCCAGTGTCAGGCGGCTGATATAACGGCCGAGTATATTGTCAAAAAAAGCAAAAAGCGAAACAAAAAGATAGACCGTGATCAGAATGGGCAGGACTATAAGCAGGCCCGTGAAAAAATATCTTTTTTTCTTTATTTCTTTCTTCATATTCTGCCTCTCTATTTGAACTTCTGACAAAAGAGTGTTGCCACAAACGCCTTTATCATGTCGCCAACGACGAACGGCAATACCCCTAAATACATTATTCTCGTAAAATCCCAACCGTATCCTATTGCCAGCCACATGCCACCCATAAAATAAATTGACAATAACCCTGTTATCATCACCGCGTAACAGACAAAAAAGTTTTTACGGTTAACCGACTGAAGAAGGCTCCCGACTAACCATGTAGCAAATAGAAAACCGAAGAGATAGCCCGCCGTAGGCCCAAAAAGATAAAGAAGGCCGCTTCCCGCATTAGCGAACAGAGGAACGCCGAGTACTCCCATACCCAGATATAACCCTACGCTCGCCAAACCCAGGCGCGCTCCAAGAGCCGATGCTGCCAAAAGAACGACGAGGTTCTGCAATGTCACAGGCACAGGTGTAAAAGGCAGCGGTATTTTGATCAAAGAAGCAAAACACAAAAGCACTGTAAAAGCACTTACACCCAGCACCTTACTCAACAAACGACTCCCTACCCTCGGATGACTCAATTCCACTTATACCTCCTGATTTAATCGTTATTCTTCCTTCGGCCTTGCCTTCCACCTCTTATGTATCCACCCCCACTCATGCGGGTATTTGCGGATATAAGCCTCTATCAACACAGTAAGCTTTGTGACAGCGTCAAGCATCCTTTCTTCTCTGGAGCCGTTCTCTGCGACGTCAATGCCGGGCTCTATGACTATCTTGTGCCGAGCGCCTTTGACGCGATAAATAAACATAGGCACCAGCGGCGCGCCTGTCCTCATGGAAAAAACTATAGGCCCTGTAGCTGTCGCGGCCTTTGTCCCAAAAAAATCCACAAATACACCGCCTGTGCCGAAATTCTGGTCCAGTTGGACAAAAACGACCTCATTATCCCGAAGAGCCTTGAGGCTTTTGTTTACGCACTCAGCCCTTGGCTGAGTATAGATTGAACCAACGCGCATACGGTCACGCTTCCCTTCAAAAAACTTATCAAGTTTTGCATCCCTCATATGCCGAAGAATAGTATGGACCTTATAGCCCTCCAGGGCGAGCCGCGATAAAAGAAGAGGAAAACTTCCGAAGTGGGCGCTTATAGCCACGACCCCCTTGCCTTTGGCTAAGGCGCGGTCAAGATGCTCCAACCCCTGGATCTCAACGAACTTCTTTATTCTTCCCGAATAGCGCATGAACATGAAAAATTCCACAGCTGTGCCGGCCATAGCATTAAAACACTCCCGGGCTATTCTTTCAACCTCTTGGCTGGACTTCTCTTTTCCGAAAGCCTTGGTCAAGCTCTCAATAGCAATAGAACGATGTTTGCGCGCAAAACAATAACCCAGATAGCCTATTGAATTGGCAAAACCATATAAAAAAGGTAAGGGCATTACCAGGGCGCCGAAATCGCAGATGCCTATGCCTACGCGTCCCAACCCATAACTTAAAGCCCGAAAAATATCTTTCTTGGTCACGATAATTTATATCCTATCTTTCTTAAGAAATCTTTGCGCCAGATTACATCCGATGCTTCCTCAATACCTTTAGGTGAACTGCCGTCCACAACACCTATGATGCCGCGGCCAAGTTGTGTCTCAATCACCACGACTTCAAGAGGATTCGCGGTCGCGCAAAAGATAGAACACACCTCAGGCACTCCTTTTAAAGCGTTCAAGACGTTTATAGGATACGCCCCTTCCAAGATTACAAAAAAGGAGTGGCCGCAAGCGACTCTGAGCGCGTTATCAGCTGCGATCTTCTTTAAACTCTCGTCCGTGCCTTCAACCCTGACCTTGCAGGCTCCCGAAGCCTCGCAAAAAGCTACGGCGAATTTTATATTGGGGACGCCTGACACCAACGCCTCATAGATATCCTCCACCGTCTTAATAAAATGGGCCTGCCCGATGATAATATTAGAGTTCTCCGGTTTGTTGATCTTGACGACATGGATCTCGTGGCTCATCGCTGCTCCTGTCCGGGTACTTCCTTCATCTTCATCTTCGTTTTATCCATCAATCTGGCGGCTGAACTGGAGTAGAGCTTCCTGCCGTTAGATTCAGCCTCTATCACCGCCTCAAAACTATCTATAGCGCTCTCGTATTCTTTCCTTCCATACTCTTCAACGCCTTTTAAGAACAGTTCCTTTATATTTTTTTGTTCCTGCTTCTTTTCCTGTTTTTGGGACTTTACTTCATTTTTTTTCTGGCCGGCCTCTTCTTTTTTAACCTTCTTCTCCTCGGCTAAAGCCTTTTTCTCTTCCTGCCTGACCCCGCGGGCCTGCTTCTTCTGATCTATCTTTTCTTGCCTTGCTCTCTGCCTCTCTTCTCGCGCAGGCACTGCCGTTACAGCCTGGGCCCTTTCCTCTCTGCGGTTCTTTAACATCTCCTGCTTATCCAGTTCTTTCAATTTTTTGGCTACATCTTCATGCCCGGTCTTTTTATCCTCTACTTTTTTCTCGCGGGCCAATTGCCTGGCGATCATGATCTCGCAGCGCTCTTTATAAAAAGAGGCAAAATCATCAATAGGCTTTGCTGACAGGATCTGATTGAAAACATCTATCGCAGCCTTATAATCGCGCTTTAGATAAAGGCCTTTGCCTTCCTCATAAAGCCTGCGTATTTCGTCTGTCTTACTTTCGCGCGCGTCCTTTACTTGCTCATTATTTGCCGCTGCCTTTGCTTTTTGAAGATACTCTGTTGCCTCGCTATTCTGCGGGTCAAGCGAAAGCGTATTCTCAAACTCCCGCACAGCTCTCTTATATAAGCCGCGGTTGTAGAACTTGACGCCGTTCTGATAGTGCACCTCAACTACCACGGGATCTACAGCTGCCCGGGCGGAGAAAGCGCCTAAACAAAAAAACATCATGATAGAAAAAATGAAGCCCACCCGGGCTAAAGCCCGGGGTTCCCCTCCTGTCGGAGGGCAGGCTTTGGGCCCTAAAATCTGGATGCCCAAGCGGCCAAATTTCATTCGTGCCATGAAAGCCGCGGCTTTCTGGCCGCGGGGTATAATTTTCCGATTAAGCGATCTCATGTCTGCTCCTGTTCTCTGTTAAATGAGCCCACGACTTACGGTAACACGGACTTGCACCATTCAGCCAGCTTTTCCGCATGATCAGCCAAAAATATAGCTTCGTTTCGCGTGATAGGCCTGTCTTCACCCTCAACTATCTTCTTTAAATTCAGTATAGCGTGCATATGGTAAACGTTCTCATCCGTATCCGCGCGCTTGACGTTGGCTAATATCAGCCGGGCGATGTTCTCATGTTTAGGCGAAGCACTCTTGATGTTATAAAAATATATCAGAAGAGTATCACAATAATAAAGGCCGGCATTGATCGCGTTAAGGCCGGCTGAATTCCAGCGGCTCTCCCTTAGAGACTCTTTCATGGTAGCGTAATAACTATCCGCCCTATTAAGATAGATCGGATATTCCGTGAGGTTAGAAGGAACGCCCGGCTGGTCAGAAGCAAGCCGCTCTTTCATTATCTTCCACTTTTCCGTCTCTTTCTTTATCTTTTCGGTGCGCCTGGAGATCTTAGCCTGAGCCAGGTAATCTTCCCTTTCTTCTCCTAGAAGCTCCTCCTGCTCTTTGAGCTGCCTTTCTTTTTTCCTGATAAGCTCATCCCGGGATGCCTTGCGCTCCGCCTTATTCTCAAGAAAACTCTCTACGCCTTCCTGCTCTTTAATGTCGGCTTTTATGTAAGCGACCTCTTTCTCTAAGTCGCCGATATGTATTGCCTTCTCTTCGCCGGGCGAGAGGCGCACTTTCTTGGCCTCCTGGGTACCCGAAAGGACATCTTGGCATAACTTTGCGTAATACTTGGCGAATTTATCATCGGGCTTTTTAGCAAGCACGGTCTTAAACACCTCAAGGGCCCGGCGGTATTCTCCTTTTTCATAATAGGACTTACCCAGGAAATACAGGTCAAATTCTTTTTTATCAGTTGCCTGGCTATCAACAGCCTTGTAAAGATCCCGGCGGCCTTCCTCTAATATCCTGACACACTTCTCTATATACTGCCCGACGTCTTTGTAATATGGGTCCACCACGCCTACAGACTGAAATTCAGCCATGGCTGCATCATAGCGGCCGGCCTCAAAATTCACGACCCCGCGGTAATAACGCAGCGACAATTCTTTCACCTGGTCCTGCGAAAGAGCCGCGTAAGCAGGCGAAGCGAGCGAAGCGAGAGAAATGCAAAGAAGAAATATTGACAAAATCGACGAAGCTGACTTCGTCGATTTTGGCCGCCGCCATAAGCTTAACATCAAAAGCGCGGCATACAGGCTGCAGGCTACGCTAAAAATATCCCCGACCCCGGTATAAAAACTCTTGCGGCCTGTTTTAAAGATGACGCCCGATGCAAAACCCGTGACAAACGTCTCTTTGCCTTTTTCATCTCTGACGCTCGTTTCAATGCGGCCCGCGTCATCAATGATACAGGAAATTCCCGTATTGGCCGCGCGAACGACATAGACCCTGTTTTCAACAGCCCGCAAAACAGATGCCTGCATATGCTGATAGGGGCTTGACGTATCGCCGAACCATGCGTCATTGGTCATGTTGACCAGGAAATCCGCGCCGCGCCTGACAAAACCCGATGCAAGGTCGCTTAAAATATCTTCAAAGCAGATAAGCGTCGCGAATTTTAAAACAGGCCCGTTGGCGCGGGCTGCGCCCGCTATTGAAAAGATCTTAAAATCTTTCCCGGGCGTAAAATCTTCAATAGGCAGTATACGCTCAATAAAAGGCATAAAAGAACGCGCCGGGATATATTCCCCAAAAGGAACCAGATGTATCTTGTCATAAACCCCTAAGATATCACCCTTGGTTGAGAATAACAAAGTGCTGTTATAATAATGCAGGTCTTTCAGCCTTATGGAACCGACCAAGAGTGGCACGCCTGCCCGGGAGGCAAACTGCCTTAAAGGCGCGTCGTTATCTCCGAACTCAAGATAATCCGGAAAAGAAGTCTCAGGCCAGACTATAAGATCGGGCTCTGCTTTTAAATGGGCTATCTCTGTAAGCAACTTGTATTTTTTAAAAATGTTCGGCCTGAAGCTCTCCACCCACTTTATCTCCTGCGGAATATTCCCTTGGACCACCGCCACTTTCAGCGAATAAGATATCTCCGGATCTTGGTTTATGCGATAAGCGCCGTAAGCGAACCAGACAAAGACGATCAAAACAGGGATAAAGATCTTGCATGAGCGTAAAGGCTTTTTCTGCCAAAACTGCGCTAACGTAGGTAGCGCAGCTAACGTAGGTAGCGCAGCTAACGCAGGTAGCGCAGTTAGCGCCTCAAACAAAAAAACATTGACGAATACGACCATAAAAGAAACACCGTAAGCGCCGAAGATGTCCGCGGCCTGGATGGCCGCGATATTATATGATTGCGAATACCCTAATAGCCCCCAGGGAAAACCCGTTAAAAACATGCCCCTGGCAAATTCCAAAAGCACCCATAAGGATGGCGCGAAAAATAACCTCTGCCAAAAGCTCATTCTATCTGCGGCGTAGCTGTACGCCGCGCCGAACAACGCGATATATAAAGCGAGATAAGCTGCAACGATAAACATCCCCGGCACAGTCACGTTGATAAGCCAAAACACCAGGGACACATTGAATACAAAACCGCATAAAAAAGAAAACAAAAAAGCTTTTGATGTCTTCCGGCCGCGGAGGGCAAAAAACAAAGGTATAAAAGCAACCCACGCAAGCAGCCATAAGTTAAACTTAGGAAAAGACAGGCGCAACAATATACTGCTCAATACAGACAGGATGTAAGGATTAAAAAATAATTTTCTAAACGCCATAGGTTATTGTCCGCAGCACTTCTTGTATTTCTTGCCGCTGCCGCATGGGCATGGGTCATTCCTGCCGACCTTAGGGCCTTCATTCCTCACAGGCACGGCCTTTTGGAGCACGACAACTTTATCTTCCTGGCCTTCTTCGGAGTCTCCTTGCTCCATCTGCATCTGCTGTTTAGCTTCCCTGGAAAGGCCGGTAAACTCCTTATGCTCCATCTTCTTAGGCAAAGAACTAAAAACGCCCTTAAATTCCTTCTCTTCAACAAGCTGCATCCTGAAGACGAGCTCAACGATCTCATCCTTGATGCGCCCCATCATCTCGGTAAACATATTATAAGCCTCGCGCTTATATTCTATCAAGGGATCCTTTGCGGCATAGGCGCGCAAGCCGATCCCTTCTTTTAAATAATCCATGCTATATAGGTGGTCCTTCCAGCGGCTGTCTATCACGTGTAACATGACCATGCGCTCAAGGCTATGCATGCGCTCGCGGCCTATATTGGCTTCTTTGTCGTCAAAATAAGCCTTTGCCCTGGCTATGAGCTCCTCTTTAATAGACTCTATCAGCTCGTTGATCAACTTATCTTTTTCAATGGTGAAAAAAGGACCGAATTTCTGTTTCAGCCATCCTTCCATGCCCAGCCAGTTCCAATCTTCGGGCAGCGCCTCTTTAGAAAAATACGTATCAACCGCCATTGCTACGACTTCATCCACCATATCAAAGATGATGGGCTTAAGGTCTTCGCCCTCAAGGACAGTGCGGCGTTCGGTGTAGATCACTTCTCTCTGCTTATTCATGACGTCGTCATATTCCAATAGGTGTTTGCGAATATCAAAGTTATACGACTCCACCCTTTTCTGCGCCGTTTCAATGGAACGCGTGACCCACGGGTGCTCAATGACAGTGCCTTCTTCCAATCCCAGCTTCTCCATTATGCCTACGAGCTTATCCGAACCGAACAGGCGCATCAGGTCATCTGCCAAAGAAACGTAAAACCTTGATGAACCCGGGTCTCCCTGCCTGCCCGAGCGGCCGCGAAGCTGATTGTCTATCCTGCGGGCTTCGTGGCGCTCTGTGCCGATAACGTGCAGGCCGCCGGCATCGACAACCCTATCATGTTCTTTTTTTGCCTCCTGCTTTAGATCTTCATAGATCTTTTTGTATTCTTCTTTATATTCCGGAGCTTTCGGATCTATTTTTTTCGCTATGAGGATGGATTTTGCCATGAATTCCGGATTACCGCCTAAAAGGATGTCCGTTCCGCGGCCCGCCATGTTGGTCGCGATAGTCACGGCCTTATAGCGTCCTGCCTGCGCTACTATGGACGCTTCCATCTCATGGTATTTCGCATTCAAAACGCTATGCGCTATGCCGATGCGTTTAAGCATATTGCTTAACATCTCGGACTTTTCAATGGAGATGGTGCCGACCAGAACCGGCCTGCCTTTTTCACAAGAAGCCTTTATGTCATCTACCACGGCGTTGAATTTTTCTTTAGCTGATTTAAAGACCGAGTCAGAAAAATTAGTGCGCGATAAAGGCCTGTTCGTAGGTATAACGACGACGTCTAAGTTATATATCTGCTTAAATTCGTTTGCCTCCGTAAAAGCGGTGCCGGTCATGCCTGCCAACTTATCGTAGATGCGGAAATAATTCTGCAAAGTGATAGTGGCCAGCGTCTGGTTCTCGCTTTCAATACGCAGGTTCTCTTTTGCCTCTATGGCCTGGTGCATGCCGTCAGACCACCTGCGGCCCGGCATCAAACGGCCCGTGAATTCATCTACTATAAGGACCTTGCCTTCCTTTACGACATAATCAACGTCGCGCTCAAAGAGGTCGTGCGCCTTTATGGCCTGGATGATATGGTGCGCCCATTCTCCTGAAAGGTCGTCATAGATATTGGCAACGCCCAAAAGTTCCTCAGACTTTGCAATGCCCTCTTCCGTGAGGTTCACCGTATGGTTCTTCTCGTCCACCACCGCGTCAAATCCTACTGATAAGTCTTCGCCTTTATATTTAGCCTCTATTTCGTCTTTTTCTAAGATCATCCTGCGTTTTAATTTCGGGACGATGCGATTTATCGTATAATATTTATCCACCTTGTCATCCGTCGGCCCTGAAATGATCAGCGGCGTCCTCGCCTCGTCTACCAAGATGGAATCCACTTCATCAACTATTGCATAGTGGAGGTCGCGCTGAACCATATGAGACCTATCCACGACCATGTTGTCCCTTAAATAATCAAAGCCGAATTCATTGTTGGTGCCGTAGGTGATATCACAGCCATAAGCGAGTTTCCTAGACTCAGGATCCATGTCATTCTGTATAACCCCGACGGTCAGCCCTAAAAATTCATAAATAGGGCCCATCCACTCCCTGTCCCTTTTGGCTAAGTAATCGTTGACTGTAACAACATGAACCCCTTTACCCATAAGGGCATTGAGGTATACCGGCAGTGTGGCTACGAGCGTTTTTCCTTCGCCCGTCGCCATCTCAGCTATGTCTCCCCGATGCAACACTATGCCGCCGATAAGCTGGACATCAAAATGACGAAGGCCTATGGTCCTGACAGATGCCTCCCGCACAACAGCGAATGCTTCAGGCAACACTCCGTCTAAAACCTCAAGGCAGATGCGCCTCTTCTCCTTTATATCCAGTCCCTCGTCGTCATAACCCGATCCTTTTAGACGGCTGCCTATGGCCTCTTTAAAAGCTTCAGTCTTCGCGCGCAGCGCGTCGTCGCTTAAGCTTTTTACCTGCGGTTCAAAAGCATTTATTGCGTCTATCAGCGGCTTCATCAGCCTTAAGGTGCGCTCGTTCTGGGTGCCTAAGATCTTTGAAAGTATAAAATTTATCATATTAAATGAGCCCACAATTTACAGCCTGCCCTACCGCAGGTAGGGGAGCGTTACTGCGACGTAAGTTGTTTGGGCGAATTTTGAGCACCGTAATGTCTATGCAGCGAAATCCCGCGCAAGCGGGAACTACTGTGCCTGCGTAGCGGTTAGGCATCAGTATCTATTTAGGTTATTTTACATTTGTTTTGGACATCCTCAGATATGCTTCTATAAAATCATCTATCTTGCCGTCTAAGACCCCTGTAGAATCACCTGTCTCGTGGTCTGTGCGGTGATCCTTGACCATATTGTAGGGGTGCAAGACGTAAGACCGGATCTGAGACCCCCATTCTATTCTCTGTTTCTTGTCGTATTCGCGCGACAACTTCTCTTCCTGCTGACGGCGCTTGGCCTCATAAAGCCGCGATTTTAAAATATTCATCGCCACCTGTTTGTTCTGGTGCTGGGACCGTTCGTTCTGGCACTGGACGACAATACCTGTCGGGATATGCGTAATACGCACGGCAGAATCCGTGGTATTGACATGCTGGCCGCCTTTGCCGCCCGCGCGAAAAAGATCCAACTTTATCTCATCCGGCTTTATGTCAATAGGGACATCTTCCGGGACCTCGGCAATAACGTCAACAGACGCGAAAGAAGTATGGCGCCGCTTATTGGAATCAAAAGGAGATATCCTTACCAAACGATGAACGCCCACTTCAGAGCGCAAATATCCGTAAGCATATTCTCCCTTTATGATAACAGTCACATTCTTGGTGCCGGCTTCTTCTCCGGGGAGAATGTCCGTTATAGCCACATCGTAGCCGCGGGCCTGAGCCCAGCGTGTGTACATCCTTAACAGCATAGAAGCCCAATCGCAGGACTCTGTCCCGCCGGCTCCTGCATTGATACTCAAAATGGCGTCGTTCTTGTCAAATTCGCCTCCCATGAGCGTGTAAAACTCAAGGCGCTTTAATTCATCTGTCAACGAATCTAAGTCACTATTGAGATGCGAAAGAAAATCTTCTCCTTCTCCCGCGGAGATATGAAAAAATTCGTTTATTTCTTTTATCCTCTGGTCTTGCTTATGCCAAGGTTCGGATACGGTCTTTAAAGATTTGATCTTCTGGACTATCACATTAGCCGCGGAAAGATCCTGCCAGAATCCCTCTTCTGCCATCGCGGCCTGCAGCGAAGCTATCTGGCTGTCTTTATTGTCAATGTCAAAGATACCCCCGTAGTCTCTCAAGGACACTGATCACTTCTTTTATTTTTCTTTCAATATCTTCTCTCATTATATCAACCTCTTAATACCCTTTATCTCAAGCTCAAGGTCTTCTTTATTGTCGGCAAATTTATATGCCTGTTCGGCGGTTATCTTATTCTCCCTCACCAGCCTTGCTAAGCATTGATTAAAACTACCCATGCCGAAAAGAGCGCCTTCTTCCAAATAGTGCGTTATATCCTGCAGAGCGCCGTCGCGTATCAGGCGGCTGATAGACGGCGTAAGCGTCATCGTCTCATACGCAGGCACGCGGCCTGAACCGTCCGCTGTCGGCACGAGCCTGAGAGAAACAATGCCCTTCAGTAGAAAAGAAAACTGCATCCTGATCTCCGCGTGTTGATGAGGCGGGAAAAAATTGATGATGCGCTGCACCGTCTGCGCGGTATTGACCGTATGTATCGTGCTTAAGACAAGTATTCCCATCTCCGCCGCGACAAGGGCTGCTAACATTGTATCCAGATCGCGTATAGTGCCTATGAATATAACATCCGGGCTCTGAAGCGTCACCTGTTTTAAGGCGACGACGTAGGAGGCGACGTCTAAACCCAACTCTCTTTGATTTATAACGCTTTTTTTATCTGTGAACGTGAACTCTATAGGGTCTTCTACTGTCAGGATATGCCTGGAGACATTGTTGTTCATATGCTCTATCATGCTGGCTATGGCTGTTGACTTACCGTTGCCCGCCGGTCCGGTCAAGAGTACCAGGCCCCGCTTTTCGTGCGACAACGACCCAAGAACGGCCTCAGGAAGATGGAGCGCTTTAAAATCAGGGATATCTTTCTTGATGCGGCGCATGACAATAGACGGGACGCCTCGCTGGAAAAATATGCTTATCCTGAAACGATCCAGGCCTTCAATGTCAATGGCTAAGTCAGTATCAAAAGACTTTTGCAGCATCTTGCGGTGGATGTCATCCGCGACCTCGGAGATCACCTTCTCAAGATCCGCGACGCGCAAAACAGGCACATCCTGCATGGGCTTAAGATCACCGTAAATGCGCAAGTAAGGGACGTTATCAACTTTTAAAAAAAGGTCCGAAGCATCACGCTCGCACATAGTGCGCAAAACATCCTTGATATTCATGGCTTACTCCTTATATGCTTTTTCTCTTATTAATAATTCCTTCTTATTTCTCGCTCCAAAACGATATCCACCCAGGGTGCCGTCCGAAGCTATGACGCGGTGGCAAGGCACAAAGGGCGCGTAAGGATTCTTATTCAACGCGTTACCCACGGCCCGCGCGCTTAACGGCCGGCCAATCCTTTGAGCGACCCACTTATAACTGCGCGTCTGGCCAAGCGGAATAGTCAATACTGCTTCAAAAACGCGCTTCTCAAAATCCGTCAGCTTGATCTTTTCGGAACGCATGTTTGGTTCGCAATAAATGATGATATTTCAACGCGAAGCGATGTGCTTCATCCCTGGCGCGCTGGATAACTCTAAAAATGCCTGAATCAGCGCTTAATTTAACAGGGTTTTTATGCTTAACAGTATAAATCAATTCCTCGCTTTTGGCGATAGCAATTATGGGAAGTTTTAGATCCAATGCTTTTAAAACACATCGCGCGGCCTCCAGATGCCCCAAGCCTCCGTCAATAACAATAAGGTCCGGCTTTTGAGCAAACTCCATGACGAGCCTGACGTAGCGCCGGCGCACGACTTCGCGTATCATAGCGTAATCGTCACTACCCGAGACCGTCTTTATTTTAAACCTGCGGTAATTGCCTTTATCGGGTTTCCCATTGTGAAAAGATACCATTGATCCGACAGCCAGGCTGCCCCCGATGTCAGAGATATCAAAAGCTTCAATACGCGCGGGCTCTTTGTCTAATCCCAGAGCCTCCAGATCATCCATAATGTCGGGCGATAGCCCAGCATTAGTTTTCTTTAAGGAAACCAGGATGCTTAAAGCCTCCAAGCTATCCCTGAGACGGGCCGCCTCTTCAAACTTCTCGGCCCTGACAAGATCCCTCATCTTTAATGAGAGATCGTCAATGAGGTCGGAATCTCTTTTCGTCAAAAAATCTCCAAGGGCCTTTATGATATCCCTGTAAGCTCTTTTTGAGATCTTTTTTTGATATGGCCCGGCGCACAACCCCATGTGGTAATTAAGGCAAACTTTTTTTGGGAACTTGCGGCAAGTGCAAAAAGGGAAACTTTTACGCAAGATAGTCAAGGCCCGGCGTAAAAGATTAGAGCTGGTGTACGGGCCGAAGTGGTCTACGTTCTCGGCGGACTTCTTTCGGCGGCCGATGAAGACCCTTGGTAAATCTTCTTTGGTGATCTTTATATAGGGATAACTCTTATCGTCTTTCAAGCTGATATTAAAACGGGGCTTATACTGCTTGATGAGATCAGCTTCCATGATAAGGGCATCGTGTTCAGAAGGTGTTGCTATATGGCCTATTGCCCGGCAATAAGAGAGCATTATCTGCGTCTTTACAGAAGGCTGAGACCTTAGAAAATAACTCCTCACCCTTTTTTTTAGCGACAGGGCTTTGCCCACGTAGATCACGCGCCCCTTGCCATCCTTCATAAGATAGACGCCCGGCGCGTCAGGGAAATTTTTTATCTTCTCTTTCGCAACCAAAGCAATAACTCCTTTGCTTCTCTGACCCCGCATACCCATAGGCCCGCCGCGTACAAGACAGCCCCTAAGCAGAAGACGACGCACATCTTTAAAAAAGTCGGATCAAGATAAGACCATTGCTGCCAGGCCCAAAAGACGGCCAGGACCACGACAACGGATATGGCAAAAGACCTGACGACCATTGAGCTAAAATCATGGCTGAAATTAAAACCTATCCTCTTATTGAGGACGCGATAAAGAAGGTAAAAATTAACAGAGGCTGAAATGGAACTAGCCAAGGCCAGGCCTGATATCTGAAATCTAAAAACAAAAACGAAGAGGAAAATTAAAATGACGTTCATCAAAAGGCCGAAGGCGGATACTTTGACAGGGGTCATCGTATCCTGGAGGGCATAAAAAGCATGTGAC
>JAZDLG010000048.1:0-21994 GCA_043802125.1 Candidatus Omnitrophota bacterium | reverse complement strand
AAGCATTTTCGCGTTTCTATCCTGACAGAAGAAGAGACCATCTATGACGGCGAGGTCAGGTCTTTAGTCGTACCCGCTGAGTTGGGTTTTATGGGCGTCTTGGCTGATCACGCGCCGCTTGCGGCGAGGCTGAAACCCGGCAGGATCGTTCTTAAAACGTTCCCTTTGGATGAGCCAAAAGTTTTTAATTCCTCCGGCAAAGGTTTTTTGGAGATCTTAAATAACAAGGTTACGTTGTTATTAGATGCAGTTGTTTCCTCCCACAAGCTCTAAAATTATAATATGACATCATGGGATAAGGCAACTCAAGATACGTTCAGGCAGGTCCTTGCAAAGATGCCGGTATTCATGCGGCCTATCGCCGAGAAAGCGATAACGTTGAAAGCTGAAAGCCTCGCCAAAAAAGACAACAGAGCAGAAGTCACGGAAAAATACCTCGTTGACGCCCTCTTTATAGAAACCCCATTCGGATTTCAGGGCCCTATGAAAAACGATCTCGCCTCCCTCGGCGTTGATTATACGAAGTACGGGCATGTAAAGTGAAGGTTTGAATATGGATACTTTGACTTTTGTCATTGGCATAATTTCGGCGGCGATCATTTCAGGGGTTCTTGTAGTTTTATTCGGTGATCAAATTATAAGAAAGAAATTACCGGAGACTGCGCCTGATCCTTTGGCAGATCCGCAAGCTATTGAGAAGCTGAGGGAAGAATGTGAGCTGTTTAAAAAAGATTCCTTTAGCGCTCGTCTTGAGGTTCAAAACTTAAACAAGGAATTGGCTGCCCAGCATTCTGCCTATAACATTCTTTCTTGCGAGCATCAGGCTTTAAAAGGTCAGCTGCGCAAGGCGTTGGAACAGAAGTGTGAGGATTTCGGATTCCATAAGATTGCTTTTGAAAAGCTTTCCGAGGAACACGAATTGATGCGCAGATACCTTGAGGATCTGCAGGAACTTCATAAAGGCGATCAAACGGCGGTGGAAGAGTTGAAGAAAAAGCTGGACTCTACGACAGAGGCCCTGAGGGCAGAAGAGCAGGTCCAGGAGGATACGGTTAAATTGGAAGAGCTTCTGGAAAAACAGCTCGCCATCCAGAAAAAACGAGCTGCTGATCTCCTGGAATTGGAAAAAGAAAACAAGGCGATTAAGGAACAATTGGAAACTTTTCAGCATGAAAAGCAGCATGAAAACTAGATTGATCTTAGCGGTTTATTTTATCGGGATGTCATTATTTACTTTCTCCTGAATGTCATGAAACCCGATATTTCTGTGGCTTATTCCAATGATGAGAAAGTCAAGCGGAGCTTAAAGGCTTCGTTTTTTGACGGCGTATTTGCCAGTGGCATGATAGGTTTTACGCAGGAGTATTTTACGCCTTTTCTGCTTTTGATAGGAGGAACGGCAAGGCAGGTAGGCATATTGAACGCCCTCCAGAATTTAGCCGCGTCTTTGACCCAATTAAAGAGCGCGGACCTCACGGCATATCTTCGTTCCCGCAAAAAGATGTTTAATTTTTTTGTATTCCTTCAGGCGTTTATGTTGCTGCCGATGGCGCTTGCCGCTTTGTTTTGTTTTGCCTCGCCGGTTATCTTTATAGGCTTTGTGGTTTTCTTCGCGGGCTTCGGGGCACTGGCATTGCCTGCGTGGGGAAGCTTAATGTCCGACCTTGTGCCTGTTGATAAAAGAGGCGTGTATTTTGGATGGAGAAATAAGATAACAGGCCTCATTACTGTCGCTGTCACGCTCTTGGCAGGGCTCATTTTAAATGAGGTAGGGTCGGTCAATCGCTTTGCTGCCTTTGCCATACTTTTCGGATCCGCTTTTATTTTCAGGTTGGCCTCGTGGTATTTTTTAACAAGGATGCATGAACCCGCGCTTAAACACAATAAGGAAGACCAGTTCACTATTTTTATGTTCTTGGCGCGGCTTAAAGAGAGTAACTTTGCGAAGTTCGTCTTGTTTGTAGCCCTGGTGAATTTTTCAGTCAACCTTGCCTCGCCGTTTTTTCCCGTACTAATGCTAAGGGACCTTCATTTCAGTTATATGTTATACGCGGTCATAACAGTTACGGCGACCTTGACTGTCTGCCTCATGATAGCGCGATGGGGTAGGCTTGCCGACAGGATAGGCAATCTTAAAGTTATAAATGTTACTGCTCCGCTTATAGGCATGATCCCGCTCTTGTGGATCCTAAACCGTAATCCGGCTTTTTTATTTTTTGCGCAGGTTTTTTCAGGTTTTGCCTGGGCAGGTTTTAACCTTTGCGCCTCTAATTTTATTTATGATGCGGTGACTCCCGAGAAGAGGACAAGATGCATCGCTTATTTCAATCTTTTCAATGGGTTAGCGCTCTGCTTAGGCAGCCTATTAGGAGGATTGTTGCTGCAGCATCTGCCGCCTTTGTTAGGGTTTAACATATTGACGCTTTTTTTGATATCGTCTTTATTGAGGATAGGTATCGGCCTTATGGGCCCTTTGTTTTTGAAAGAGGTCAGGGATGTTGAGCATATAAGTAATGTAGATGTGTTCAGGAGCGTGGTCAGCGTAAGGATGCGCGGCTTGAGGTAGCCGCCATGCCGAGGCGCCGAGGTCTGCCGAGGCGCCGAGGTCCGACCTCGCCATTCGGGGCCGAGGTCGGACCTCGGCATTTACTCGATATTTCTGTTTTATTTTTGGTATTTTTTGTTATAATTAGCGAGTAAACTTGGAGGTGTTTGTGGGAGCGATTCATCTGAATGATGAAAATTTCAAAAAAGAGGTATTGGAATCAAAGCTGCCATGCTTAGTAGATTTCTGGGCGGAGTGGTGCGGGCCGTGCCGCAGGGTAGGCCTTGTGGTGGAAGAGGTGGCTGCGGAATTTGAAGGGAAGTTTAAAGTCGCAAAACTTAATGTAGACGACGGCCAAAAGACCGCGTCAGCCTATGGTGTTATGTCCATACCGACTATAATGTTTTTTAAAAACGGCCAGGTCATGACGCAGTTAGTCGGTGCGATGGGTAAGCCGGAGCTTAAGGCAAAGATGGAGGAACTTTTAAGGTAACATGGACACTATAAAGCAATTAAGAGAGAGAGCGAAACAACAATCAAAGAAGATTGTATTGCCTGAGGGGCATGACCCCCGCGTGCGCCGCGCGGCGGAATTTCTGCGCAAGGAAGGTATATGCGAAGTCATCTTATTAGAAAAGGGCAGATTAGAGCCTAAGAAGGTAGACGAATATTCGGAATTATACTTTCAGTTAAGGGAACACAAGGGTATTTCAAGGGACGAGGCTCGCGAGGTTATTTCCAACCCCGTATTTTACGGCGCCATGATGGTCCGCGAAGGCCTTGCAGACGGTTTTGTGGCAGGGGCAGCTACGACTACTCCGGATGTTGCCAAAGCCGGTTTGTATTGCTTAGGGATAGACAAGAGGATAGCGACGATCTCAAGCTGTTTTATTATGCTTATCCCAAATTGCAATTATGGCGAAAACGGCGTTTTGATATTCGCGGATTGCGGCATCATACCCGACCCTACGACCAGGCAATTGGCTCAGATAGCGATCTCTTCGGCAGAGCTGGCTCGTAAAGTGCTAGGCTTTACTCCGCGCGTCGCAATGCTTAGCTATTCCACAAAGGGTTCGGCAACAGGAAGGTTCGTTGAGCGCATCAGGGAGGCGACCGCGCTTTTGAAAGAGACGCAACCCGGGCTCGCTGTTGACGGTGAGCTTCAGGTTGACGCGGCAATAGTGCCCGAAGTCGCTAAATTAAAAAATCCTGATAGTCCTATACAGGGCAATGCCAATATTCTGGTATTTCCTAATCTTGAGGCAGGCAACATCTCGTATAAGCTCGTTGAGAGGTTATCCGGAGGCAGGGCGCTGGGCCCGTTGTTGTTAGGGCTTGTCAAGCCTTGCAGCGATCTATCGCGCGGTTGCAGCTGGGAAGATGTAGTTGATTGCGCGGCTATCACGGCTATACGCGCCCACTATGAAAGCCAGGGGGAGCATATATGACGAGCCATAAGATACTTGTCATCAATTCAGGAAGCTCGTCTATTAAATATAGGCTTTTTGATGTGCGGGTCAACACTAAAAATAACGGCTCCCGTTATGTGCTTTTGTCAAAAGGCCTTATTGAGAGGATAGGCCAAAAGGATTCGGGCGTCAAGGATCATAAGGACGGCATCCAGGTACTTTTAGACGGCCTAATACGCTCATCCAAGGCTAAGCTAAAAAATTTAAATGAGATCTTTGCCATAGGCCATCGCGTTGTCCACGGCGGCGTTGCGTTTAAACAACCGACGGTGATAACGGATGAGGTGATCGCTAAAATAAGGGAGTGCATTGAGCTGGCGCCTTTGCATAACCCGGCGAATCTCGCCGGTATTGAGGCGTGCAAAGAGCTTTTGGGGGGTATTAAACAAGTAGCTATTTTTGATACCGCCTTTCATCAGTCTTTGCCGGAACATGCTTATATCTACGGCCTGCCCTACGAATATTACGAGAAATACAATCTGAGGAAATTCGGGTTTCACGGCACCAGCCACCAGTATGTGGCGCACGAGGCAGCCAGGATCTTAAAGAAACACCTGAATAAACTCAAACTTATCACCTGCCACTTAGGCAACGGGTGCAGTATAACAGCTGTCAAATATGGCAAGTCCATTGACACAAGCATGGGGTTTACGCCTCTTGAGGGGCTGGTAATGGGTACTCGCTGCGGCGATATTGATCCCGCCTCAGTTATTTTCCTGGCTGAAAAAGAAAAGATAAGCCTTGAGGAAATAGATAAGATCTTGAATTATAGCAGCGGTTTAAAAGGCATCTCAGGGTTAAGCAATGATATGAGGGAGATCAAAGCAGCCGCAAAAGCCGGCAACAAAAGGGCGAAATTGGCGCTTGAGATATTTACTTACAGGATAAAAAAATATATCGGCAGTTATGCCGCGGCTCTCGGAGGCGTTGATGCGATCGTCTTTACGGCCGGCATAGGCGAGAACGAAAAGGACATCAGGAATATGATCTTAAAAGATATCTTCGGGTTTTTAAGCAGGAGGAAGGTAAAGATACTTGCCATCCCAACGAACGAAGAGCTGATGATCGCCCGTCAAACATACCATATGGTTAAATGAATAATAACCTAAGTAGATACTGATGCCTAACCGCTACGCAGTTGCAGTAGTTCCCGCTTACGCGGGATTTCGCCACAGACACATTATGGTACTCAAAATTCGCCCGGACAACTTACGTCGCAATAAATGCTCCGTAAGCTGTGGGCTCATTTAAGGAGCGCTTTATGTTTAGAACCATGCTTAAATCAAAGATCCACAGGGCTAAAGTCACCGCAACCAAGTTATATTATGAAGGCAGTATTGCCGTAGACTCATTGCTCCTTAAAGCCGCTGACATTCTCCCGGGGGAAAAGGTTGAAGTCTTGAATTTGAACAACGGCTCACGAATAGAGACGTACGCCATAGAGGGCAAAAAAGGGTCCGGCGAGATATGCCTCAACGGGCCGTCAGCTCGTTTTGCCTGCGAGGGGGATGAAGTGATCATCCTTTCCTATAGCCTTGTCTGCGACGAGGAGGCAGCCAAAATGAAGAAAAAGATCATCCATGTTGACGCATCAAACAGGATTAAAAATTAGGTATTATGGGGATCCTTCTTTGCGAAGGCGCTCAAAACCTGTTAGCGTGGTGACTGACGCAGAGCGCTCTATTCTTAGCTCAATGGCTGAGTTGATGCGGCTATCAGGCGGGATAGGCCTGGCAGCGCCTCAGGTGGGTGTCAATAAGCAGATGGTCATGGTTGATGTGGGCTCCGGCTTAGTCACGCTGATCAATCCCAGGATCTTAAAGAAGACAGGGTCTGCAGTCATGGAAGAAGGCTGCCTGAGCGTTCCCGGAGTATATGTCAAGGTTAGAAGGGCAAGAAAGATCGTAGTGAGCGGTTATAACGAGCAAAATGAAAAGGTAACGCTTAGCGCTCAGGATATATTCGCGCGTGCGCTTCAGCATGAGATAGACCACTTGAGAGGCAGGCTTATTATTGATCACGCGAATTTTATACAGAAGATCAGGTTCAGGAGAAAACTAAAGGATATAAGGCAGGAGGATACCGATGGGTTGTTCTAAGAGGGTAACTTGGTTATAGACGTTGTTATTATAGGCGCCGGGCCGGCGGGTTTGACAGCCGCGCTTTACGTTGGCCGCTCCAAACTAAAGACTCTGCTGGTGGAAAAGTCTTTTGCAGGAGGCCAGGTCCTTTTAACGGAGCTAATTGAGAATTACCCGGGTATATATCAGATGAAATCCCGCGAGTGGGTTGAGGCGGCAAAGAAACAGATCGCTTGTCTTAGCGATGTGGAGGTAGTTGAAGAGACAAAAGTTGAGAAGATAGATAATAAGGATGGTATCTTTCAAACGCATGTCGTTTCTAGCGTGACCGGCCTGAGGGCGATCTACGAATCAAAGTGCGTTATCGTAGCTGCGGGTTCGCGTGCTCGCCGATTAGGGGTGAAGGGTGAAGAGGCGCTTATAGGCCGCGGAGTCTCTTACTGCGCCACCTGCGACGGCCCGCTTTTTAAAAATAAAGATGTGGTTTTGGTGGGCGGAGGAGATGTAGCTGTTGAAGAAGCGCTTTATTTAAGAAAGTTTGCCAAAAAGTTGACTATCGTTCATCGCCGCGACGAGCTTCGCGCCACAGCGGTGTTGCAGGATAGGGTGAAGGCGGATAAGGATATTTTTATCAAGTGGGATTCTGTGCCTGTTGAGGCAATAGGCAAAACGCGCGTTGAGGGCCTTAAAATAAAGAATATAAAGTCCCAGAGGGAAGAGATATTGCCTTGTGACGGGATCTTTATTTTTATAGGGTCTGACCCAGACACCGGTTTTCTTAAAGGTGTCCTTGATCTAAATACCGTCGGCTACGTTGTCACCGACGAAGGTATGATGTCTTCCTGCTCCGGCATATTTGCCGCGGGTGATTGCCGCGCCAGGCCTTTTAATCAGGTCGTTACAGCCTGTTCTGACGGCGCCATAGCCGCCTTTTCCGTAAGAAAATTTTTGGATAATAAGATATAGCTGTTTATCGCAGGCCCTCTTGAAAAAAATACAATCCTTTATTTTGAAGATCAGCATCACATTGTGTTTGCTGATTTTTTTGTTTGGAAAAACGGATCTTGGCGCGCTTTTTGTCGTCGCTCGGAATGCCGATATCCCAAAGATGCTCCTGGCCTTCTTTTTATTCATTTTTTTGAACTTTTTGGTTGTATTGCGCTGGCGCCTTCTTTTAAAAGGCTTGAGTGTACCCGTGTCTTTTGCGCGCCTGGTGTTTTCTTATATGGCATCGCTATTTTTTAATCTTGTTTTGCCCGGCACCGTAGGAGGAGACGTGGTCAGGACCATGGATATTGCCGGCCATACCAAGACCCATTCCAGCGGTATCCTTGCCACTGTTATCTTAGACAGGGTAGCCGGTTTCTTCGGACTTTTTACTGTTTTAGCGTGTGCGCTCGTCTTCGGTTACAGTGTCTTCCGCGAGGAGAACATCTTCTTGGTCGCGCTTATTTTGTTGTTGATCATGGTTTTTTTAGCCGGCATCATGTTTTCAGGCAGGTTTTTTAAGGCTGTCTTTGGTTTTTTACCTTTTGTAAAATTTAAGGGTTATCTCCTCAAGATCCACCAGGCCACGCGCAGCTTTAAGCATAAGACGGGTATTCTCGCCGGGGCGTGGTGCTTATCCGTTGTCATACAGGCAGGGTTGTCCGTTCTGTATTATTTCTTCGCGCAGGCGATCGGCCTGGACATGAAGTTTATTTATTTTTTACTTTTTGTGCCGGTGATAACGGTCTTTTCAGTTATCCCCATTTCCTTGGGCGGGCTCGGTGTCAGGGATGCGGCCTGCGTAGCTATCTTTACCAAAGCCGGGGCCGCGGCTGAAAAGGCCTTGTGGCTGTCGCTATCCAATTTCGGTTTTATGTTAGTGCTGGGGGTTTTGGGGGGAGTCATCTATGTCTTTAACTTATATCGTAGACGGATATAATCTTATCAAGCGCACGCCCCGCTTTGACCATGATGAACTAAGGCTCGCGCGCACTGAGCTCTTTTCATATTTGGAATGCTATCGGCCGCATGGCTCCTTAAAAAACAAGTTGGTAGTAGTTTTTGACAGCAAGGGTGATTGTTTCGCTTACCGAGAACTAGCGTGTTCTTTTGAGGTGGTCTTTACCCGGGGAGAAACAGCGGACGAGAAGATAAAGTCTATTGTATCGCAAGACAGTCAACCAAAGGAGATCGTTGTCGTCACAGATGACAAGCAGCTCAGGTTGGCTGTGCGCTCTTGCGGCGCGAAGGTCTTAGCTTGTAGCGAGTTTTTAAAAAAAGGAAGATCGCCGCAAGTCAAACAGGCAAAGTTCTTTAATGCCAGGGAATTTGACGGAAAAGGCACCTTGAACATAGTCCAAAAAGAAAAGATCACCGAGGAGTTGGGCAGGATATGGCTAAAGAAAAAGTGAAAATTATGACACCCCGCGCTAATCGACGGCTTGGCACCCCGCGCATAAGGAGGCGCGGGTGTGCGCTTGGTAGCGCAAATTGGGCCAGTGTTCACCCCGTGGCGAAAAATTGCGCGGGCGCTGTGTCTGTACACAAAATAATGTTGAGCGCCTGCCTGGCCGGCATCAATTGTGTTTACGACGGGACTAACAAGTTCAATCCGGTTTTTGCCCGCCTGTATAAGTCGGGCGAGGCGATCGTGTTCTGCCCCGAAGTCTTAGGCGGCTTAAAGGCTCGCCCCCACGCCCCTTCGGAGATCGTAGGAGGTGATGGGTTCGCAGTGCTGGAGGCTCGCGCGAAAGTATTATCTAAAGACGGCAAGGATGTGACCTCGTTTTTCATAAAGGGCGCAAAAAAGGTTTTAGCCCTTGTTAAGAAACATCATATAAAGAAGGTGATCCTAAAGTCAAAGAGCCCGTCCTGCGGCTGCGGTTTTATCTATGACGGTACGTTTACTAAAAAACTTATTCCTGGCTACGGCGTCACGGCCGCGCTTTTGAAGAAGAACGGGATAGAAGTGGTTAGTGATGAGGAATAATTTTTATGGCTAGAAAAACAGCAGGCGATTACTGGATTAAGTTTCTCGGTACCGCCGGAGCGCGTTTCGTAATGATCAGGCAGCTGCGCGCCTCAGGCGGGCTATGGGTCAGGTCCGGCTCAAACAATATTCTGATTGATCCCGGCCCGGGCAGCGTTGTGCGCTGCGCGGCTTCAAGGCCTAAGTTGGATCCGGCTCAATTAAATGCCATCATTTTGACGCATCGTCATTTGGACCACGTCAATGACGCCAATGTCATGATAGAGGCCATGACAGAGGGCGGCTTTAAGAAGAGGGGAGTTGTTTTTCTGCCTGAGGACGCGATAAGCTATGACGCTGTCATACTTAAACATGCTCAAGGTTATGTAGGAAAAATAGAGCTATTGAAAGAGAGCCGGAGGTATGAAATAGGGGATCTTTCTTTTGAGACGACTCCTAAACTGCGTCACCCCTGCGAGACTTACGGATTAAAGTTTTCTTTAAACGGCACCACGGTGTCGCTTTTATCGGATACGGAATACTTCAAAGGTATTGAAGAATATTTTAGGACAGATGTCGTTATAATCAACGTTGTATTTTTTGAGCCTCACCCGGGTGTCCAGCATTTAAGTTTTGACGATGCCAAAAAGATCATAGCTGAAATAAAGCCTAAAAAGGCTATCCTGACGCATTTTGGCATGACGATGATCAAGGCTAACCCGCATTTATTGGCTAAAAGGCTTTCTTGGGAGACCGGTATGGAAGTCGTGGCTGCTTCCGACGGTATGAGTATAAGTTTTTAGTTGACTTAATCCTTCGGGCGTGATATTTAAGGAAGTATATATATGGCTAAATTTATCTTCGTTACAGGTGGTGTTGTTTCAAGCCCGGCAAGGGCATAGCTTGCGCGTCTATAGGCAAGATATTGGAGGCCAGGGGCTTAAAGGTGGCGTTGGTCAAGTGTGACCCATATATCAACGTGGACCCAGGCACCATGAATCCTTTCCAGCACGGCGAAGTCTACGTCACTGATGACGGCGCCGAGACTGACCTTGACCTGGGGCATTATGAGCGGTTTACCAATGTCAAGCTATCGCGGGATAACAATATCACCACAGGTAAGATCTATTTTTCTGTTATCGCGAAAGAACGCCGCGGAGATTATCTAGGCTCGACCGTCCAGGTCGTGCCGCATATCACAGACGAGATAAAGAACTCTCTTAAGAAATTGTCTTTTAGCGGCCATAATGACATTGTCATCGTTGAGATAGGAGGCACGGTAGGTGATATAGAGAGCTTGCCTTTTCTGGAAGCTGTCAGGCAGCTCACGCAGGAGATGGGTAGTTCTAATGCCATAAATATACATCTGACCCTCGTTCCTTATATAAGGGCGGCTGAGGAGATCAAGACAAAGCCCACTCAGCACAGCGTAGGTAAGTTAAGGGAGATCGGTATCCAGCCGGAGATCCTCCTTTGCCGCTCGGAAAAACCTATCTCAAAGGATATCAAGCAGAAGATAGCGCTATTTTGCAATGTAGGCGAAAATGCCGTTATTGAAGCCCTGGATGTCAAAAGTATTTACGAAGTGCCTCTCTTGTTTAAAAAGGACGGATTAGACGACCTTATCCTGGGATTCCTGCGGCTTAAGTCAAAAAAATCCCACAAGGGAGATCTTAAGGAATGGAGCGAAAAGGTCGTAGGCGTCATAAAAAATCCAAAAAAGTCATGCCGCATAGCGGTCGTCGGGAAATACATAACGCTTCAGGACGCGTATAAATCTATTTATGAGGCGCTTATACACGGCGGCATAGCCAATGACTCAAGAGTTGAAGTCGTTAAAATAGATTCAGAGGATGTCAGGCTCAACAAGGCGTCTTCTCTTTTTAGGGGCGTTGACGGCATCCTGGTTCCCGGAGGGTTCGGTTACAGAGGCATTGAAGGAAAGATCCTTGCTATTGAGTTTGCCCGCAGTGAAAAGATACCTTATTTTGGTATTTGCTTGGGGATGCAGACGGCTGTTATGGAATTTGCCAGGAATGTCTGCGGCCTGAAAGGCGCTAACTCCACGGAATTTAACCGCAGGACCGCTCATCCCGTGATCAGCTTATTAGATGAACAAAAGCATATTAATGCCAAGGGCGCGACTATGCGTTTAGGGGCTTATCCTGCGAGGTTAATAGCCGGGACGCACGCCCATGCCGCATACAAGAAAAGCCTTATCTGGGAGCGCCACAGGCATCGTTACGAATTCAATAAGGCCTATAAAGATATCCTGCAAAAGCGCGGCATGAAGATCTCAGGGATCTCGCCTAACGGCCTTCTTGTTGAGATAGTGGAGCTCAAAGACCATCCATGGTTCGTCGCCGTGCAATTCCACCCGGAATTTAAATCTAAACCGCACCGTGCCCATCCTCTTTTTAGAGAATTTATAAAAGCCGCGATCGTTGGGAAGACAGGGGTATTATGAAGAAGATGTTTTTTTGTGTCATAGCCATTTTTTCATTAGTATGCGGCAGCCTGGGCTGCAGCCAGCCTTTAAGGACGCTTATGGCTGTGGGCTCAGAACAGAAGGCCCAGCAGAGTTTTGTCAAAATAGAGGAGGCGCGGTTTAAGGCCGTCCTGAGAGAGGCAAGAGCCGGACGCATTAAAAAAGGAACTGCCCGGGAAAGCATCGTCGCGCGCTACGGTGAGCCTGTAATAAATACGGAGTCTTATTGTTTGTATCGCGGCCCGGTAGATTTTTTTAATTCTCCTAAGGTGTATCTGGATTTTGATGAAAAAGGGGCATTGATCGGCACAAGGATCGCGGAGCGTGAGCAGCAGGAGCAGGAGCGCGATGTCCGGCCATAGCCATCTGTTGAAATTCGCAAAGATCCAGGATTATGATGCAAGGTATTGCGCCGATATCCATGATGATGTTTATTTTACCTTTCCTGTAGGAGCCATCCTTAACGCGGAACAGGAGTTACTCTCCGGGGCAAAAAAGGCAATAGCCTATTTTTCCATGGAGTACGGCCTGGCCACTAACGTCTACAATGTATTTAAGTCTGCCGCTCCGCTAAAGCCCCTCAATAAACTTTCAGAGAACGATATTATTTCCAATGAACGCATCGCGGATTATCTTTTTTCTTTAAAGATAGACGCTGCTTTGGACCTGCCGATCTACAGCGGAGGCCTCGGCGTATTGGCGGGCGACACAATAAAAACAGCCGCTGACCTGAAAATGCCGATGGTAGCCGTCGGCATCCTATGGAACAAAGGATATTTTAAACAGAGATTTTGGTTTAAGTTCGGGCAGCTGCCTGAAGAGATGAACTGGGACCCGGCGTCTTTCCCCGGTCTTATCCCATTGGAAAATAAGATAAAACTTGAGCTGAAAGATAAGAATATTTATTTGAGATTGTGGAAGTATTACGTTTACAGCCGTACGCTAGATCACGCGGTACCTCTTATCCTCCTTGACTCAAACGTTGAAGAGAACGATGGGGCGGATAGAAAGTTGACGGATAGGTTGTATAAGAGCGACGATCTTGACGGACGCCTAATTCAGCGCTTGGTCTTAGGCATGGGAGGGATGAGGGCGTTAGAAGAACTCGGTTATCCTTTGAGCTTATATCATTTGAACGAAGGGCACGCGGCTTTCGCGTTTGTGCAGAAGGCAAGGAGTTTAAAACCCAAAGATTATGACGCGGCTAAGCTTCACTTTGCTTACACTTGCCATACGCCTGTCCCGGCAGGCCACGACCGCTTCGCGCTCTCTGATCTTGAACGCGTCTTAAAGCCCGAAGATGCCGAAGTAGTCAAGGCATTTGGTATGGAAGATAAGGCGTCGGATATGGTCAATCTGACTATCCTTGCCATGAATACGTCCCGAAGCATCAATGCCGTATCAAAGAAACACGGCGAAGTTATGCAACTCCAGTTCCCGTCATATAGTACGAAAATAAAATCCATAACCAACGGCATACATTTCGCGACGTGGGTTTCCGAACCGATCTTGAAGGTGTTGGACGGCTGCGCCAAGCAATTGGGTGATTTTAGGAGCGATCCGACCCTTTTGGCGGGTGTGGCGCAATTAAAAGACGACGATAATTTCAGGCAGGCGCTCTGGCTGGCGCATCAGGAAAATAAAGGGAGGCTCTCGGAGCTTCTTGGCCGCTGGAAGTTCAAAGAGGACGTCCTTACAATAGCCTGGGCAAGAAGAATAGCCGCTTACAAGAGGCCGAGCCTGATCTTCCAGGATATTGAACATTTAATAGAGCTCGCCCGCCGCATAGGGCCATTACAGATACTTTATGCCGGCAAAGCCCACCCCAATGATAACCTTGCCTTTACTTATATTAACGACATCATGAATACTATTGATAAGGCTGTCAGCGAAGACGGCTTATTGAAGATCGTCATGCTTGAAAATTATGATATTTATATCGCGAAGTTCCTCGTTTCAAGCGTGGATATCTGGCTGAATAATCCGCTTCCGCCTTATGAAGCGTCGGGCACGAGCGGCATGAAGGCTATTGCTAACGGTGTTTTGCAGTTGAGTACCGTAGACGGATGGGTGGCGGAGGCTGTTGACACAGGCATCGGTAAGTTTTTCGGTTATCGTGACAAGAGCAGATCCTTTGCGGATGGCCTGGTATTGAGGCTGGATGAAGATTCGCGAGCGCTTTATAAGGCCCTTGAAGAGATGATGAACCTCTATTACAGAGGAAAAAATGGGCGAGCTTTTGATGTCCGTTCTCCCTGGATTGATATGATGATTGATTGTATTGTTCAGGCAGGGCATTTTAATACCAGCCGCATGGTGCGGGAATATATCGCAAAAGTCTGGTCTTGATGGTATGATGAAAAACAGTAGAGTTATCCTAGTATCGGCATTGATCGTGTTGTCCTGCTGGATGGGTACGGCTATGGCATTTGAGATCAAGAGCGCTGCATTTAGTAACGGAGCGGCTATACCACGCCAGTATACCTGCGAAGGACGGGATATCTCTCCCGAATTGCGATGGGAAGGCGCGCCCGTAGGAACGATCAGTTTTGCTCTTATCTGCGATGACCCCGATGCTCCGATGGGGACTTGGGTCCATTGGGTCATATATAATATACCTGCTGTTGCCGGTGGATTGCCCGAGGGTATTGATACTAGCGAATCTTTAAAAGACGGCATTCGGCAGGGTTATACTGATTTTCAAAGGACGGGTTATGGCGGCCCTTGCCCTCCTCCTGGAAAGCCGCACAGGTATTTTTTTAGATTGTATGCTTTAGACGTCATGTTGACCATCAAGGGCAAGGTGACAAAAGAGTCTTTGCTTTCGGCAATGCAAGGGCATATTTTAGCGCAAGCGGGCCTTATGGGGACGTATAAGAGATAGGTCGTCAAAAAACGGGAGGTGGAGATGGGATTCTTTCTGCTGTTAATAAGCATCATTCTTATCATCAAAGGCGTTATGTTGATACTTGCGCCCAAAAAGGTCGTTAAGTTCGCTAACGACATGTTAAAGGCTAAGGATACGCGGCTTCTGGGATTGATACCATTGTTTATAGGGATACTTTTGTTATTTTCGGCGTCAGCTAGCGCGGTGGGATGGCTTATTGTGCTTTTAGGTTTAGCTGAGATAGGCAAGGCTGTCTACGTATTCATAACGCCTGTTGCCAAGATAAAGGCTCATTGGTGGTTCAATCTTGCGGATAACGGTCAGAGGGCTTTGGGTATTTTAGTCCTTATTTTAGGCGTGATCGTATTTATTTCAAGGGTGTAGTTGAGCACCAAAATGTACTCATGCAGCGAAATCCCCGCGGGTTTTGCGGGGATCTAGAGCACCACAACAGTTAAGGCCGGGCTTGTTACAGCTCGGCCTTGTTTTTTGTGCTCGTCAGCAGTGCAGCGACGACCCACCAAAGCAGGGATATCTGAGGTTGGAAAAATGTAAAGTCCGCCAGGTTGTGGATAAGGAATGCGAGGCTTCCTATCCAGAGGGCGTTATTCTGTGTTCCTTCATGGGTTGTCAGGGTCTTAAAAGATAAACCTGCAAAAGAGATCAGGCCCAGGATGCCCATTTCTGCCCATATCTGGAGGTAAGAGTTGTGGGGAGAGATGCTTTTGAAAAAAGGATAATTTCCTAAACCGACGCCGGCTAATGGGTGCTGGGAAATGACGTTTATTGCCTCTCTCCAGTAAGACAATCTGTTGCTCAATGAAAAGATAGGAGTATTAAAAATATAAAGCGAGTTGTTCCTTAAGAAAAACAAGATAAGGCCGCTTAATATTAAGCCGCACAGTATAAGAAGAATAATTCTTTTTGGCGGCCTTTTTTTTCGCGCATATAAAAAGATGACGACTGATAAGGTAAGGCTTAAAAATGCGCCTATTGATTGAGTGGCAAGCAGGGCGATGTATGTCAGCGCGACAGCTAAAAGCGAAACGGAATTTTTCAAAGTATTTTTTCCGGTTTCTAAGATGAGTGTGGCGCTTAATGGCGCAAGCAGGATGAGATAACCCGCGAGAGCAGACGGCGTGGGGAATGGGACAAAAGCGCGGCCGCGCGATAGATACTCAACGGCAAAACCTTCTGTTATGCCGCAGTTATGAAGATAGTCTAAAGTAGAAAAAAGGCCGCCTATGAGCCAGTGCAGGGCATAAAAACTGACGAGCGCGCAGCTTAAAATGAGTATTTTTAACAGGCATTTTCTTTCTTGGGCGTCAAATGAGCTTACAGCAAAAAAGGCTAAAAAGTAAGTGGCGTATTTATAGAATTCAGAAAGACTTTTTTCGAGGTCTTGCGAGAAAGATAATGAAATAAGTACGGCAAGCAAAAAAAGCGCGGCAAAGAAAGAGGACGGCCTTTTAAGCAGCAACAACGTGTTTTTCCTTAATAAGAGAAGGGAGACGATTACAAAAATGCAGGAGAACGCGATGTCTTCGCGCGGCGACGCCATTGAGGATAAAAATGGGCGGCACGCCAAGAGGAACAAGAACAGCGTAAATACTATTTTGAGCACCATAATGTATCAGTCTAGCGAAATCCCGCGCAGGCGGGACTATATGCTATAATACTAAGTTATAGAAAATATTTTGTCAATCTAATTACATTATGTCCAAAGACCTCGTATCAGTCATCGTCGTGAGTTTAGAGAAAGGGCCTATGCTGACTCAATGCCTTGATAGTATCGCATCCCAGACCCACAAGGACATGCAGTGTTTTGTATTCTTAAACAAGGCGGACGAAAAGTTAGCTTGTAGATGGAAAGAGGCTTATAAAGGCTTTGAGTTTGATCATTGCCTTGATAACGAGCTTTATTGCCGCCCCATGAATAAGGGAATAGCTCGCTCTGGCTCCGGAGGAGATTTTGTGTTGTGTTTGAACGATGATGTCGTGCTGTCACCGGATTACATAAAACAAGTCTTGGCTGCCATGGAACGCGACAAAAGAATAGGTTCTGTCAGCGGGTGCTTGTTAAGAGAAGACAAAAGGATTGTTGATTCTACTGGTTTTTTGTGGGCGAGGTCAAGGAAACCGTACGACAGAGGTTATGGCAAAAAGATGCGGCCTGCTTACAAAAAAGACGGATATATCTTTGGGGTCAACGGCGCGGCAGCTTTTTATAGGCGCTCCATGCTGGAAGCCGCAAAGCTTGGGGGAGAATATTTTGACGAGAGATTCGGTTTTTATTACGAGGATTTTGATCTTGCCTGGAGGGCGTATAGGTTAGGTTGGCTGGCATTTTATTGCAGCAGCGCAGTTGCTTATCACAAGAGGGGGGCAACAGCCCAGATGGATGCCGCAGAAAGCGGCACACCGGACCATCCGCCCCAGAGAGGGGGCGCACTTGGCAATCCTTTAAGCCAAGGTGCGATAGGATTGGGTGGCCTATCCCGTTTTTTGCGGCAACACCCGGCCTTAGTTGTGAGGCCGGTGTGCCACCTGCTGTGGCACTTTGCTTTTACCCGTATTTCACCGGAGCTTCAGGCGCGTTTTATCCGCAACAGGTATGCTACGATCTTAAAGAATGACCGGCTATCAAGGTTTTTAATGGATCTTCCGTGGATCATTTTTTATGAGGCGAGGATCTATTTATATCTATTGTTCTTTAGGCGAAGCGTGCTAAAAGAGGTCTTAAGGCGCCGATGAAATTAAAGATCTTACATATTATAACCAGGCTTGAATTAGGCGGGGCGCAGAAGAATGTGTTGGCCATACTGTCTAATCTGCCTCAAGATAAATATGAGATCCATCTCCTGACTTCGCCAGGCCCGCTTGAGTATGAAGCAAGGTCTATCCCGGGGCTGCGCCTGAAGCTCCTGCTTTTTTTGAGGCGCCGGCCGAATCTTATATTAGATATCCTCGCATTTTTTTCCATAGTTTCTTATATAAGAATAAATAAAATAGACATCGTCCATACCCATAGCTCAAAGGCCGGTATTTTAGGCCGCTGGGCTGCTAAGACGGCGGGTGTTAAAGTTATTTTTCATACGATCCATGGGTGGGGATTCCACGATTATCTAAAAAGTTTTTTCAACGACCTTTACATCTTTTTGGAGCGCTTGACAGCGAAGATAACCGTAAAACTGATAGCTGTCACGGAAAGCGATATCCAGAAAGGCTTAGACAACGGGATAGGCGCTGAAAAGCAATATTGCCTTATTCGTTACGGCGTAGATCGGGATAGTTTTAAAACTATAGACCCGCAGGAGGTCTTGAGCCTAAAAAACCTTCTTGGGCTCAAGGAAGAGAAGGTCGTTGGCATGGTCGCGTGTTTAAAGCCTCAGAAAAACCCTCTTGATTTTATCAGGTGCGCGCGGCTTATCGCAAACGATAATCCGGGAGTTAAATTCCTTTTGGCCGGAGACGGCATCTTAAGGCCTCAGGTGGAAAGAGAGATACGAAAAAACAACCTTTCGGAAGATGTGTTTTTATTAGGATGGCGCAGGGATATAAGCGCTGTCATGTCTATTTTAGATGTCTTGGTGTTGACGTCTTTGTGGGAAGGTTCGCCTTTGGTATTTTTAGAGGCGATGTGCCTTTCAAAACCCATTGTCGCCTATGATATATGCGGCGCGAGCGAACTCGTCAAAGATAACGTCAATGGTTTTCTGGTGCGGCCCAGGGATACAGAAGGCCTTGCGCAGAAGGTAAATCTTCTTTTGGAGAACCGTGAAGTTTGCGATAGAATGAAGAAATTCGCAAGCGTAGTCATTGGCCGTAAAGATCTTTCATTAGATTCCATGATCGGGAGTTTAGAGAAACTCTATAGTTTGGCTTTTGCTAACGCAGGATAATATATGGTTTTTGCTTTTTTTATCGCTTTGCTCGCATCCTTTTTCTTAAATAGTTTTTTTACGCCCTTGGGCAGGAAAATGGGTATCTTAAAGGCCCACAGGGCTGATGGTGTTTCGGGTATTTCAAAACTCGGAGGTTTAGGCATCGCCTCTTCATTTTTTATTGCCGTTGTTTTCGCTTTTTTTAAATTAGGTATCTTTGATCAGACGCTGGCCTTTGTGCTTTTGGCGTGCGCCCTGACGTTTTCCTTAGGGTTAACAGACGATCTTTTGGACCTGTCGCCATTAAAAAAGCTTTTTTTTCAGTTTTTGATAGCTGTTTTTTTAGTAGCTGTCGGGGTCAAAACGCATATTTATTTTTTGCCTGGGTTTGTTAATTCTATTTTAAGCATCCTTTGGTTCGTGGCTATCATGAATGCCTTTAATTTTTTGGATATTTTGGACGGCTTGGCCTCCGGCATCTCTATTTTGTGCGGCGCGACATTCCTATATATCAGCTATGCGACCGGGAATATTGCGGTAGGTGTGCTGGCAGCAGCTCTTTTGGGCAGCAATCTTTCTTTTTTGAGGTTTAATTTTTTTCCGGCTAAGCTATACATGGGTGATATGGGCAGCCTTTTCAACGGTATCTGCTTTGCCGTTATGGCCGTATTGACGAGTTACGCAAGCGTCGGCAACGAGCTGGCTTTATTCGCGCCTTTATTGATACTTGCCCTTCCATTGTATGATCTTTTTTTTGTCATCGTCATGCGCCTGGCAGGCCGTAAACCCATTATCAAGAAGAGCCGCGACCATTTCGTTTTGCGCCTGTTAGATAAAGGCGTGTCAGTCCCTGGAGTAGTCTTTAAGATGTATTTTTTTAATACAATATTCAACCTTACGGCTGTTTTATTATTATTGAGCGCTATTTATGCCTGAAACCAGGGTCGTTATTCTCGGAGCAGGATTAAGCGGATTGAGCGCCGCGGCTTATTTGAGGACGGAGTATGAGATCTTTGAAAAAGAAGAGTTCATCGGAGGCTTGTGCCGGTCGCGTCACCTCCGTGGTTTTACGTTTGATATCGCGGGTCATCTTCTTCATTTTCAGGAAAAAAAGACTAAGGCCTTTATCATGGGCCTTTTGGGTAACACCTTGCGCCAGCAGAAGAGGAAGAGCTGGATCTGGAGCCACGGATCTTTTATCCCTTATCCGTTCCAGGTGAATTTCATGAGGCTTCCGCGAGATGTTGCAAGGGAGTGCTCGGCCGGATTGGCGCAGGCGCGTAAGAAACAAAAAAATGTCAACGACGCGTCCGACGGGCTGTGTTTTAAAGCCTGGGTCCTGGCTACGTTCGGAGAGGGTATAGCCAGGCACTTTATGCTGCCTTATAACGAGAAGTTCTGGAAGTTTTCTTTAGAGCAATTGAATCACGAATGGGCCAGAGAGTGGATCCCTATTGGAACGAAAGGTTATAATGCGGAGTTCTGGTATCCTCGCTGCGGCGGTATTCAAACGCTGGCTGATGCTTTAGCCAAACGGGGCCGCAGGGTCCGCACACGCTGCGAAGCAATGCATCTGGACCTCAGGAAGAAAGAAGTCTTATTCTCTAACGGTATTAGATATAGATTCAATAAGGTCATCTCTACTATTCCATTGCCTGAAATGATACGCCTTATCACACCCTTGCCTGAGAGCGTCAGAAGGGCTCTCCTGGATTTAAGGTATACGTCTCTTTTTAACGTCAATCTTGGCCTTTCCAAAAAACTAAAGTCGGGCAAGCACTGGATATACTTCCCTCAGAAAGATATATCTTTTTATAGGCTCGGCATCTCTACCAATTTTTCTGAAAGCATGGCTCCGCCAGGGTGTTCCTCGGTTTATTTTGAGGCCTCTTATACGAAAGACGCTCCTATTGATAAGAAAAAAGCGCTTGAGGCCATTTATGGCGATTGCCTGAAAATAGGCTTTCCTATTAAGGAAGAAGATGTAAAGGTTGTTGATTGCAATGATATCAAATACGGCTATTGCGTTTATGATAGAAAACGGGATGCGGCGCTGGCTGTAATTCAGGACTATCTCAAGAAGCATGATATTTTTTCCATAGGCCGCTATGGCGGCTGGAGATACGCGTCAATGGAAGATGTTATAGCCGAGGCGCGGGATATTGTTACGAAAATTGAGCACCTTTAATGTGCGCCAAAGGCGCATCTAACGAAATCCCGCCGAAGGCGGGATCTAGAGCACCAAAATTTAGCCTATGAAGATCTCTTGTGTTGTTGTCGCGTATAACAGCTCAGGCACCATAAGGAAATGCCTGGATTCAGTTTTTGGCCAATCTCACGTTGACAAAGAGGTCTTTGTTGTTGATAACGGCTCATCTGATAAGACTGCGGATATTGTAAGGTCTGGGTATCCTGAGGTAAAACTTATTTCTAATGCCATAAATGCTGGCGCTGCAGAGGCCAGGAACCAGGCTATAGATCAAGCCACAGGGGAATGGGTCCTGGCGTTGGACGCCGATGCCTTTTTAAAAGAAGATTTTTTATCAGTATTTTGCGATTTTATCAGAGACCGGGGATGCCGTATTGCAATAGTAGCTCCAAAGATATATTATCCGGACGGTAAGACTATTTACAGCGTAGGACAATGTTTGACGCCGTTGAGAAGGTTTTACGAATTGGGACACGATAAAAATGACGAAGGATACGTTGGGCAGTTTGACCGGATAGGCGAGGTCTTTGGCGCATGTTCGGCTACGGCGCTCTATAGGCGGGATATGTTAAAAGACATAAGAGAAGCGTCGGGTTATTTTGATAAGGATTTTTTTTATATGGTTGAAGACATGGATCTCTCATGGAGGGCGCGCAAGAAAGGGTGGAAGGCTTACGCGTGCCCCGCATGTGTCAGTTTTCATTCAGGTTCAGGCTCAGGTTTCAGCGCGAAAGACAAGAGTTTTTTTTCTATCCGTAACCGTTTTATAATGATGCTAAAGAATGACTCCAAGGCGCGCTTATTTTTATTCTTCCTGCCATTAGCTTTATATGAGATCTTGCGTTTTTTTTACCTATTGTGTAAGAAAGAAGGGGGCGTTTATTGCCGCGCCGTTTTTTCAGGCATAGAGATCATCACAAAAAAGCGCAGAGAGCGGAGGAGCAAATGAAAAAAATGGTCTGGTCCATCTTAAGCATTTTCATTTTGTTTTTTATCGGCCGTTTGGCGTTTTCTTTAGAAGAATACAAGACCGAAGACGAAGAGGCCAAGGCCTATAACGTGACACGCAGTGTCAAGACAGTGCAAGGTTTGCATTTCAGGGTTGAGGATGACAGGCCTATTGAAAAGATAGCCGGCGTCTACCGTCCTATAGACCTGGACTCCTATATTGCTTTGAAGTTCAATAAGTTGGAAAAAAAGATAGCTGATCTCAATGAGACCCTGTCAAAGAGGATAGATGAACTTTCTGCGAGAGTTGACGAGTTGACGAAAAACGCCCCACCCCAGAACCAGACCGCACCCCAACCCTAATCCGTAACACGGTTTTTTTAACATTTTTCTTGACAAATCGGCTGATTGCCATAATAATATTGATTGTATTACTTAATGTAATTACTTTAAGCGCGATAGTTATTGTTTTTCACACGACACGATGACAGACAACCATAAAAACCTGGTATCCGCCAAAGAGATAT
>JAZDLG010000024.1:0-6718 GCA_043802125.1 Candidatus Omnitrophota bacterium | reverse complement strand
AAAGGGCGAACGGTTTACCGTGACCTTAAAAAGCGTGAATCACCGTTATTTTGAAACGTCTTTTCACTTGCCTCCGAGCTTAGACTATCTTGAGTCTTTGTTCCGGTCCAAATTACAGGAAAAGATAAAAAGAGGCAGGGTTAATATCTCGGTCACCCACATTAATGAGTCCTCCGAAGTCGTGGTGCTCAACCAGGAGCTTGTCATGAAGTATTACCACGCCTTTGAGCTCATGCGCAAAAAACTGAAGCTCGCCGATAGCATCAACATATCGTCGTTGGTGTCGCTGCCCGGAGTGCTTAACTACAGGAGAGAGGAATTGAAGGAAAGCGAAAGGGCGTCTGCAATTAAGTCCGCCTTGTCAGAGGCGCTTAAAAAACTTATCGGCATGCGTTGCCGCGAAGGTGAGGCCCTGGGAGATGACTTAACGCGGCGCATCCGGCGCATCTCAACACATATAACAACTATAAAGAAACATGTGCACAGCGTCATTGAAGCGAATAAGAAAGCGATGTCGCCGGAGAACCTGGAGAGCTTCCTGCGTTCTACCGATGTCTCCGAAGAGATAACGCGTATAGATTTTCACCTGAAGAGTTTCTTAAAACACATGAAACTTAAAGACCCCAAAGGCAAGGTCCTTGATTTTATCGGGCAGGAATTGCAAAGAGAGATAAACACCCTGGGTGCTAAGGTTCAGGATAAGTACGTGGCTTACCAGGTCGTTATGGTAAAAGACCAGATTGAAAAGATCCGCGAGCAGGTCCAGAATGTTGAATAAAGGAAAAATGGCCCGCAGGGACAGGGCATGGATCATCTCAGGCCCGTCGGGCTCCGGCAAGACGACGCTTTGCGAAGCGTTATTGAAAGACGCCTTCTGGCGTAAGCGCCTAGCGAGATCTGTTTCTTACACGACGAGGCCATTACGCTGCGGCGAGAAGGAAGGCAGGGATTATCGGCACATCTCCGAGGAGAGATTTTTAAGGCTAAAAGAAGACGGCGGTTTTTACGAGAGCGAAACGATATTCGGGTTTTATTACGGGACGCCGAAAAAGGCCTTTTTAGACGCCAACAAGGAGGGTAAAGACCTGCTCTTGTCTATAGATGTCAAGGGCGCGCGTTCGTTAAGAAAGTCTTTGGGCCAGAAGGCGGTTTCTATTTTCGTGCTGCCTCCTGAACTGAAAGTTTTAAGAAAGAGGCTCAGGCTCCGCTCCACGGAGGGCAAAAAAGATATAGAAAATAGGCTGCGCCGTGTTAAAATAGAACTTTCTTTCATGAAGGATTACGACTATATCGTCGTAAACGATAATCTTAAGGTAGCGCTGGCAAAATTAAAATCCATACTTACTGCAAAACAATGCGAGGGCGCTTATGTCTTACGTACCATTGGAAAAGCTTATAGATAAGAGTAACGGGAGTATGTATAAATTAGTCCTGCTTGTTTCTCGCCGAGCGCTGGAGCTCGCCGAGGGGGCAGCGAGGCTGGTGGAGGCGCCTGGTGATATCAAGGTGACAACGCTTGCCATGCTGGAGGTTGCGGCGGGCAAGGTCGCTATGTCGCAGGAGACAAAAGAGGCATGAAGAAGGGCAAAAAGATCATCTTGGGCGTCAGCGGGAGCATCGCTGCTTTTAAGTCCGCCGATATCGTAAGCCTGCTTTCGCGGCAAGGCTGCTATGTCACTGTCATCATGACCAAAGAGGCAGAGCATTTTATTACACCCATGACGCTGCAGATGCTTTCTTCAAACAAAGTCTACAGGGGCATGTTTGAAGTCGCGGACGCCTGGGCAGTAGAACATGTCTCCCTGGCGGATAGCGCGGGCCTTATCCTTATCGCTCCGGCAACAGCGAACATTATTGCTAAACTTGCCTCCGGTTTGTGCGACGATTTATTGACATGCACTGTTTTGGCTTCGCGAGCGCCTGTCTTATTGGCTCCGGCGATGAACGACGCGATGTATCAACACAAGACGACGCAGGCGAACATAGAGCGGCTGAAAAAAATAGGCTATCATTTTATCGGGCCTGTCAAAGGAAGTCTTGCTTGCGGCAAGGTGGCCTTAGGCCGCATGAGCGGCGTTGAGGATATCGTCTGCTCTGCTAAAAATTTTTTGAGATAGCCGCGAAACAATATTGTGGCGCGATAGCCAAGCGGTTAAGGCGGGAGTCTGCAAAACTCCTATTCGTCGGTTCAATTCCGACTCGCGCCTTGATTTTTCCTTCGGAAAAATCACTCCGTCGAACTACAGTGCTTGTTTTCCTTGACGTTGAGACGGAGCCTAAGGTGAAAAATGCGCCGGGGTGGTGAAATTGGCAAACGCACGGGATTTAAAATCCCGCGGCCGTAAGGCCTTGAGGGTTCAAGTCCCTCCCTCGGCATTGAAAATAATAATTTCGGGCGGTTAGCTCAGTTGGTTAGAGTATCACGTTGACATCGTGAGGGTCACTGGTTCAAGTCCAGTACCGCCCACAAGTTTTTGCGAAGCAAAAACGAGTCCCGAGTTTCCTATGAAAAAAATCTGGGAACGAATTACAACTGTTGAAAAAGCCGGCGACCGCAGCTTTGATATCGCGTTTTGGCAGGCGCAAAGCGCCAGCAAGCGCTTCATAGCCGCCTTTGATATGTTGAAATATGATTATTTGCTCAAAGGGAAAAAAATAAACGCTCATACCTTCAGGTTGCGAAAAAATGTTGAGAGGCTTAAAAGGAATAGATTATCGGAGGCGTGATAGCAAATAAATGGATCTATCAATTTTACGGCATAGTTGTTCTCACGTGATGGCGCAGGCTGTCAAATCCCTATGGCCGGAAGTAGAGCTCGGCATAGGCCCGTCCATAGACGACGGGTTTTACTATGATTTTGACAAGGCAGAGCCTTTCGCTCAGGAAGACTTAAAAAAGATAGAAGAGCGGATGCAGGAGATCATAAATAGCGGCCTTGCGTTCCAAAAAACAGAGCTGCAAAAAAAAGACGCGATTGCGCTCTTTGAAAAAATGGGTGAGGCCTATAAGCTGGAACTTATAAAAGCTATACCCGACGACAAAGTATCGATCTATAAGACAGGCGATGAATTTGTGGATCTCTGCCGCGGCCCTCATGTGGTCAAGACCTCTGACATCAAGGCCTTTAAATTGTTGTCCATCGCAGGGGCTTATTGGCACGGCATTTCGACCAATCCCATGCTCCAGCGCATATACGGAACGGCTTTTGAAAACGAGGCAGTGCTCAAAAAGTATCTGGAGTTTTTGGAAGAGGCTAAAAAGCGCGACCACAGAAAACTGGGTAAGGAGTTAGAGCTCTTTGATATCTATCACGACGAGGCCGGCGCCGGGCTTGTCTTTTATCTCCCCAAAGGCGCCATTTTGCGCAACATACTTGAGACATTTGAGAAGGAAGAACATCTTAGGCGCGGATATCAGATGGTCGTGACCCCGCATATTTTAAAAGGCGAGTTATGGAAGACGTCCGGGCACGCGGCATACTACCGCGAGAATATGTATATGTTTACTATTGACGATCAGGAGTACGCGGTCAAGCCCATGAATTGCCCGGGGCATATTTTGATCTATAAATCAAAGACACGGAGCTACCGCGACTTGCCGTTACGCCTTTTTGAGTTAGGCACTGTCTATCGGCACGAAAAGAGCGGCGTCCTTCACGGGCTGCTGCGCGTGCGCAGTTTCACCCAGGACGACGCGCATATTTTCTGCCTGCCCGAGCAGGTAAAGCAGGAGATAATAGGCGTTATGGATTTTGTCTTTGACACGATGAAGCTGTTTGGCTTTGAAGACTTGAAAGTTGAGCTAAGCACCCGGCCGGCCAAGTCCATAGGCACAGACGAGGATTGGCAAAGGGCGACCGCGGCTCTAACGGAATCTCTGGATGAGAAAAAATTGGTTTACGACATAAATGATGGAGAAGGCGCTTTTTACGGCCCCAAGATAGACATAAAGTTGCGCGACGCCATCGGCAGATATTGGCAGTGCGCCACCATCCAGTGTGATTTCGCTCTTCCGCAAAATTTTGATCTTAACTACGTTGCAACCGACGGTAAATATTACAGGCCTGTTATGTTGCACCGCGTGATATTCGGAAGCCTGGAACGGTTTATCGGCACGCTGATAGAACACTATGCCGGGAATTTTCCTCTTTGGCTCGCGCCCGAACAGGTATTGATCATTCCCATAAAGGATGACATCTTGGGTTTCGCCAGAGACGTGGAAACGGCCCTGAAAGCAAAATTCGTCCGGGCCTCTGTTGACGTGTCGTCGGAGACCTTGAATAAAAAGATCCGCAACGCGGAGCTCAAGAAAGTGCCCTACGTGGTTGTTTTAGGGGCCAGGGAGGCGAGCGCGCGCAGCGTCTCCGTGCGCGGTAAAGCCAAAGGCGACTTAGGCGTTATGAGTGTGGATGATTTTACCGAGAAGATCTTAAAAGAGATCAACGACAAGAGTTAAATCGGTTAACCGCGGCACCAAAAAGGGAGGTGGAGAATTAAAAAATTTGTCAGAGTCAATGAAAAGATCCGCTCACCTGAGCTTCGCGTCATCGGCCCCGCGGGCGAGCAGCTGGGGGTCGTTTCTTGTAAGGCAGGGATGGATCTGGCGGCAAAATACGAGTTAGACCTCGTTGAGGTAGCGTCTCAGGTCAAACCTCCTGTTTGCAGGATCATGGATTTTAGCAAATATAAGTATGAGCAGGAAAAGCGCGAGCGGGAAGCGAAAAAACACCAAAAACATTTTCAGATCAAGGAGATCAGGGTCAAGCCCAACATTGAAGCGCATGATTATGCCATCAAGCTTAATCACCTTCTGGAATTTTTGAAAGAGGGCAACAAGGTCAAGGTGACGCTTATGTTCAGGGGCCGCGAAATGGCGCATAAGGACATAGGCCGCCGCGTCGTAGACCGCTTTGCCGCGGATACGAAGGCAAGCGGTGTCATTGAGCACGGCCCTTTGCTGGAAGGCCGCATGATCACCATGGTCGTCGCACCAAAATAAGCGAGGGAGTTATAATGCCAAAATTAAAAACAAACAGATCTGTAGCAAAGCGCATCTTTCGGACCGGTAAGGGAAAGTTCAAGAGGACGCGGGCGTGCAAAGGCCATCTTTTAACAAAGAAGTCGCGCAGGCGTAAAAGGAACTTGAGAAAAGCTGCTCTGGTAGACAGGACAGAGCTTCAGAAGATAAGGAGGATGTTGCCTTATGGCTAGGATCAAACACAGCGTTTCAACTCGGGCGCGCAAAAAGAAAGTCTTAAAAGCTGCCAAGGGTTATTACGGAGACAGGTCCAGGCGGTACCGCCTGGCAAAAGAGACCGTAGCGCGCGCTTTAAGGTATGCCACGCGCGACCGCAAGGTGAGGAAGAGAGAGTTCCGCAGCCTCTGGATCACGCGCATTAACGCGGCGTGCAGGGAGCTGGGGTTCACGTATTCCAGGTTTATGACAGGCTTGAAAAAAGCGGATATCGTGCTTGATAGGAAAATTATCGCTGACATGGCTGTCAACGACGCCGCGACATTTAAGAAGCTGGTTGAGATAGCCAAAAAGTAGAGTGCTTGCATGTCTTTTGATCGTGCGCCCATTGCCGAAGAGGCAAAGAAACATATAAATTCTTGCCAGGACAAGATAACTCTTGACGCGGCACGGGTCAAGTATCTTGGACGCAAGGGTATCGTGGCTGAATTATTTTCGGGGATCCCGGCCTTGCCGCAGGAAGAAAGAAAGGCTTTTGGCGCATCCCTCAATGTCCTCAAACAAGTTATAGAAGAGTCATTGCGTCAGAAAGAAGCGGCCTTGTCAGCGTCGGCAGATTCTGCAGGCGCGCCAGGCCTGGACATAACCCTTCCCGGTAAAAAACCCCTGCTTGGCCGCCAGCATCCCCTGACACGGATAGAGACCGAGATCTGCGATATATTCAGTTGTCTTGGGTTTAAGGTCTTTGAAGGCCCGGAAGTTGAAACGGAATATAATAATTTTGAAGCCTTAAACATCCCGCTGGACCATCCTTCCAGAGACTCGTTTGACACATTTTATATAAAAACAGAGGGTAAAGAGGAGTCAGCTGCCGGCCGCAGGCTATTACGCAGCCATACTTCTCCTGCGCAGATCCGCGCTTTGAAGGCATGCCCTCCGCCGATGGCGGTCGTTGTGCCGGGCAGGGTCTATAGGCCCGACGCGGTGGACGCGTCGCACTCTTTTATGTTCCATCAGGTTGAGGGTATCGCTGTCAGCGAAAAGATGAGGTTTTCGGATCTGAAAGGCGTATTAATAGCTTTCGCGCAGGAGATGTTCGGCGAAAAAACGAGACTACGTTTCAGGCCCAGCTTTTTTCCTTTTACAGAACCTTCCGCCGAGGTAGACATCACGTGCTTTTTATGCGCGGGCAAAGGTTGCCCTGTGTGCAAAAAAAGCGGCTGGCTTGAGATTTTGGGTTGCGGCATGGTACATCCGCATGTTCTAAGTTCGTGCGGATGCGACCCTAAGGTGTGGCGCGGGTTTGCTTTTGGCATGGGCGTGGAACGCATAGCCATGTTGAAATTCGGCATTACTGATATCAGGATGTTTTTTGAGAACGACATAAGATTTTTGGAGCAGTTTTAATGACGGCATAACTTACAGCTTGCCCTACCGTAGGTAGGGGCGTTTATGCGACGTAAGTTATATGCCGGAATTAATCCCGCACCCGCAGGGTGTCGGGATCTGGTTAGGTATTTATGA
>JAZDLG010000007.1:0-4874 GCA_043802125.1 Candidatus Omnitrophota bacterium | reverse complement strand
ATCATGACACTCAAAGAAAAAGTGGAAAATGCCTTAAAAGAAGTGCGGCCTATGCTTGAGGCAGACGGCGGCGATGTGGAGCTTATCAGCGTAACGGACGACGGCAAGGTGACGTTAAGGCTCACAGGTGCTTGCGGTTCATGCCCTATGTCGCAGATGACATTGAAGATGGGGGTTGAGCGCATAATCAAGAAGTCAGTGCCGGAGATAAAAGAGGTGATTGCCGCGTGAAGTTGCTGGAAGCAAAATTTACAAAACTGAAAGCAAGGCTGAAAAGTTTAGGTTCTGTGCTCGTGGCATATTCAGGCGGGGCGGACAGTTCTCTTTTGATCAAGATCGCGAAGGACGTATTAGGCGACAAGGTTGTTGCCGTGACAGCGATCTCCGAGACCTATCCTGTCGCGGAAGCTAAAAACGCCAAAAGCCTTGCCCGAAAGCACGGCGTCCGGCATGAGTTCATAAAGACGTATGAGCTTAAAAATCCTATCTTTAGGAGCAACCCTAAAGATAGATGTTATATATGCAAAAAAGAATTATTCTCAAAATTAACAAATCTTTCGCGGGCGTTCGGCATGGATCGCGTAGTTGACGGCTCCAACGTAGACGACCTTTTGGATTACAGGCCCGGAAGCCTGGCTAAAAAAGAATTCAATGTGACCTCTCCTCTGCAGGAAGCGGGTTTTACAAAAGAAGACGTCAGGCGCCTGTCTAAAGAGCTGGGGTTATCAACGTGGTCTAAACCGGCTTTGGCGTGCCTCGCGTCAAGGATACCGTTTCACTCAAAAATAAGCCGTCAACGGCTATCCAGGATCAATAAAGCTGAGGAGATATTAAGGAAAGCGTTTAAGATAAAAGGAAACCTTCGCGTAAGGGATTTTAAGGACACAGCAAGTATTGAAGTTGATAAAAAAGAAATAAAACGGGTTGCTGTATCGGATAGGGCAAAAGTATTGTTGGAAGCCCTGGGGTATAAGAAGGTGTTGATTGACCCAAGGGGCTACAGATGCGGCAGCTTAAATGAGCACCATAATATATTATGATCCAGCGAAATCCCCCGAAGTCCAGTTGGTGGACGAAGGGGGATGAGGCACCAAAAGGGGCCTGAGGTGACAACATGATAGCGCAATTTTTCTTTCATTTATGGCATTATTCGGTTGAGGTGGTACCTGCTTTGGCAATAGGTTTTTTGCTCAGCGGCATTGCCCATGAGTTCATCCCGCAGGAGTGGGTGGATCGCAATTTGGGCAACAAAGGTTTAAAGGCCATCCTTATCTCAACTTTTGTCGGCGCTTTGTTACCTATATGTTGTTGGGGGTCATTGCCTGTGGCTATCGGGTTTTACAAAAAGGGCGCTAAGCTGGGGCCTGTCTTGGCATTTTTGGTGGCAACTCCCGCTACGTCTATCAGCGCGCTCTTGGTCACTTACGTATTGCTCGGCCTGAAATTTGCCATCTTTATATTTATAGCTGTTATTGTCATGGGTATTATTGTCGGGGTCGTCGGCAACATGCTGCAATATCAGGAAAAACCTCGCGGCCTGCCTGAGCCATGCCCTCACTGTAATGAAGCCGCGGCTACGTGTGAGCATAAGAAGGATATGTTCTGCAGAATAAAGTCTGTCTTAAAATACGCTTATATTGACATGCCCAAAGAGCTCGGTCTTGAGACCTTAATGGGCTTGGCGCTGGCAGCGATAGTTATGGCTTATGTGCCATTAGGTGAACTTATAGGAAAGTATCTTTTTGGCGCGGCAGGCTATGTGTTCAGCCTGGTATTTGGGCTTTTAACATATGTTTGTTCTACGTCAACTGTCCCATTGGCAGATGCGTTTATTAAACAGGGTATGAATGTAGGCGCGGCTATGGTATTTTTGCTTGTCGGCCCCATTACCAGCTACGGCACTATTCTTGTTATGCGCAAGGAGTTCGGCACAAAAATACTCTTTATTTATTTAAGTCTCATTAGTATAATATCCATATTGTTCGGCATCCTTTATGCTAATTTGAGGTGAGGTATGGACAGGATATATTTGGATTACGCGGCGACAACGCCTGCAGATCCAACTGTTGTTGAGGCGATGCGGCCTTACTTGTTTGAGAAGTTCGGCAATCCATCCAGCATCCACTTTTTTGGCCAGGAAGCCAAAAAGGCCATGGAGGACTCAAGGTCCAAAGTAGCCGGCTTTCTGGGCGCCAAGGAAGAGGAGATCGTATTCACTTCAGGCGGCACAGAGTCTAACAACTTTGTCCTTTTTGGCGTTGTGTGGGGTGGCGCGTCCAAGGGCAACCACATTATCACCACTGCCATTGAGCACCACGCCATAATAGAGCCCGCGAAGTTCCTTGAAAAAACCGGCTATAAAGTTACCTATAACAAGCCTGACCAATACGGCATAGTCTCGCCCGATGATGTCGCCCGGGCCATAACGGACAAGACTGTCCTTATCTCGGTGATGCACGCTAATAACGAGATAGGCACTATCCAGCCTATCAAGGAAATAGGCCGCATCGCCCGAGAAAAAGGCATTTATTTCCATACGGACGCGGTGCAGACCGTAGGGCACATCCCTGTCAATGTTGATGAATTAAATATAGACCTCTTGTCTCTTTCAGCCCATAAGTTCTGTGGCCCTAAAGGTGTGGGTTGTCTTTATGTCCGAAAAGGCACGCGTATCCAGCCTTATCTGCGCGGCGGCGGACAAGAGAGGCACAGGCGCGCCTCAACCGAAAATATTCCCGGCATCGTAGGCTTGGGCAAGGCAATTGAACTCTGCTCCAAAAATATGGGCAAAGAGGCAGAAGAGCAAATTCGCTTACGCGATAAGCTGATAGCAGAACTCCCGAAAAGAATAGACCGCGTATATCTCAACGGCCATCCGACATCAAGGCTGCCCAACAACGTCAATTTTTCCGTTGAGTATATTGAAGGCGAATCTATGTTATTAAATCTTGATATGTTAGGTATTGCCGCCTCAACCGGCTCTGCGTGCACCTCAGGCGACCTTGAGCCGTCGCACGTCCTGCTTTCAATCGGCAGGCCGCACGAGTTGTGCCACGGTTCTCTGCGCCTGACCTTGGGCCGTTTTACAAAAGAATCAGAAATAGACCGCTTTCTTGAAGTCTTTCCTAAGATCGTATCCAAACTGCGCGCTATGTCTCCTCTTTACGATGAGAAAAAGTCATAGCGGGCGCCGGCCTCGCGCCTTCCTTTTAACCCTCATGATCTTTATATTCTCCGCGGCTTGCGGTCACGCGGCTACGGAGCTGGAACCCATTGTTGTAAGGCAGTCGCCTTATGGCAGCGCAGGTCAGTCAGGAGGGCCCGTTACCGGCGTCGTCACTTCCGAGGATATCAAAGGCATGCCGGTAAATACGTCCGAGGACCTATTGAATTATCTGGGCGTTGATGTGCAGGCACGCGGCCTCTACGGCGTAAAATCCGATATATCCATTAATGCTTCTACCTTCCAGCAAGTGCTTATCTTAGTCAACGGCGTTTCCGTCAAAGATACCCAGACCTCGCATCACGACCTGGATCTTTATTTTAATCTTGATGATGTGGAGAAAATTGAGCTCATTCCTGCCGCGGCTTCGGCAAAATACGGGCCTGGCGGCTCAGGAGGCGCTATAAATTTCGTATTAAAGAAAGCAGGCGCGAACGCGGAGAAGAATTTTATTTCAGTCTCCGGAGGCAATCACGATACCGCCGAACAGAAACTTGGCCTCTCCTGCAATCTTTTTAAAGCAAAAAACAGGTTTTCTTTCTCTAATTCTTCCTCCGGCGGTTCGCGCTATGACACGGATTTCAGGACAGACACGTTTTTTAGCTCATCGGTATGGGAATATGAGGACTCTGCCTTTTACCTTGACGGCGGATATAGTGAAAAAGAATTCGGCGCCTATGATTTTTATACGCCAAACAGAGGTTATCCTTCCAAAGAATGGGTCAACACAAAATTCATTGACGCCCGCGCTGTCTTAAAGAGCGAGCGGTTTATCAGCGAGCGTATCATTTTTGAGCCGCGGCTGAATTTCAGGCAGCACCGTGATAAGTTCATGCTGGATATCACAAGGCCTAACCTTTACTTAAATTACCACACGACTAATACTTATCAGGCAGGCGGCCGCGTCAGCGTGCCTTTCGGAAAAAACGATTTAAGCCTGGGCGCTGATTACAGCGAAGAACAAATAATCTCAAACAATTTAGGTAAGCATGTTCGCGGCCGCTGGGACGCGTATTTAGACCCCACCTTTGAGTTAGGCGCGTCTACTACGCTCAACCTTGCGGTTAGAGTTGATAGTTACACCACTTTTGCAGAGGAGTTTACAGGGTCGCTGTCGCTCAAACACATATTTGACGAGAAAAACGATGTGTATGTTACGTTTGGCCGCACAATAAGGGTGCCGACATTCACTGAACTTTATTACAGCGATCCCACGACAGCAGGCGACGCGAACCTCAAGTCTGAGAGCGCGCTGAATTTAGAGACCGGGTGGGGGCGCAAGTTTTCTGAAACGCTCAGAGGCTCGCTTTCATTTTTCGTAAGGAACGAGTCCGATACTATTGATTATACTAAGCTTACTACAGCTGACCCGAAGTTCATCGCGCGCAATATCGCAAAGGCCGCGACGCAAGGCATTAACTTCTACCTAAAGTGGGAGGCTAACAAGAAGCTATCTTTTGACTTAAGGTATCTTTTTAATAACAAGCGCCGCAAGAACAATGGGCAGATCTTTAAATACGGATTAAGCCATTTAAAACACATGATAGACTTCGGCATAGACAATAAATTTTATAGCGGTCGTAACAGGGTTGACTTTATCATGAAGAAGAAACCCGGGCGGCGCGACTGGGTCTTGGTTAACGACAGGGTC
>JAZDLG010000027.1:0-27565 GCA_043802125.1 Candidatus Omnitrophota bacterium | reverse complement strand
TATCATCGCGCGGTCCAGGGCGTGTTTTGTGACATGCATACCCGGAGTATCCAAAAAAACGACCTGCCCCCTCTTCTCGTTTAAGATGGCGCGTATCTGGTTGCGCGTCGTCTGAGGAACAGAAGAGACAATAGCCACCTTCTCACCCACGAGATTGTTTAAAAGTGTTGATTTGCCCACAGTGGGCCTGCCGATTATCGCTACGATACCTGATTTCATGTGTTCACTTTGCTCCAGCAAACACACCTCAGTAGATCCCGATCACCAAACCGCTGCGCGAATTTCTTTGAAATTCGCTTGCTGGTGACGGGATAAATTCGCCCAAACGACTTACGTCGCAACACACGCTCCCTGCCTACCGGCAGGCAGGCGTAAGTCGTGGGCTCATTTAAAGGGCAAGCCTTACAATTTTCTTTTTTATTTTTGCAGAACTCTTTGGCGCACCTGACTAACAACGCGTGGTATTCGTTAAAAAGGCCGGCGTTGTTCGGCAGGCACTCCATAAAAAGCCTCTGCATGGCTTCGTACCCGTCTCTCTGGCCCAATAGATGGTGCCTGGACATTATGCGCCGGGTATACGCGTCCACGACGAAAACAGGTTTTCCCAAAGCGTAAAGAAGAATGGAGTCCGCTGTCTCGGGCCCGATGCCGTTTACACCAAGCAGCTCTTTGCGAATGACCGCGGCACTTTTGCGCTTCATACGCTTAAAACTGCCCGCGTAATTTTTATTAAAAAACGCTATAAAATTCTTAAGGCGCTTTGCTTTGATATTGTAATAACCGGCCGGCCTTATCAGGCGGGCTATTTTTTTTTTCATCAATGCGACGCATCTTTTGAAAAGTGAGAAAATGGCCTTTTTTTAGATTGGCTATTGCGCGCTCTACATTCATCCACGAAGTATTCTGCGTCAAAATAGCGCCCACCACTACTTCAAAAGCAGAGCCTGCCGGCCACCAGCCCTGCGGCCCAAAATGTTTATATATCCTGCCATAAATGTCTAAAAGTCTATTTTTCATAACTATGTCAAGGTCCGACCCCGTCATTTATTAAACCTCAGCGGATTAAATCCATCAATGGCTAAGACAGCGTAGGCAGTGGCTGCGACAGAGCCGGTCCTTGAGCCTTTAGGCGTCCTCCATCCATGCCCGGTATCCGCAAATTCGTGCGAGGCATACGGCAGACAAAAATCTCCCTGGCCCACCGGAGAAGGGCTTGAGACGATCATCTTGCTCAGCTCTGAAGTATATTCATCGCCCAGGCGGATGTAATAAAGGGCCTTCTCTCCATTGCCAAGGCCTTGGTGATAACCTGCCATTATCTTAAACGCTAATATCATCTGAGCTGTCCACTCGCAGGAGACAACGCCGCCTCTGGCCAGATTTTGGTGTTTTGCAAAATCAAACCCTTTGACGTTGACAAAAGAGCCTTCCGGTTTTTTATACATTTCAACTGAAACGCTGCATTGGGTCAACGCGAAATCCATAATAGCGTCGGGGTCCATGCCGGCATCTTTGAGGGCCTGCGGCCCCACGGCTGTTATGGACCAAGCATATGTATCAGTAGCTATGGTCGAGTCGCCCTTGCCCCTTTTTACGACCGGGACAGCGACCCTTGAATAGGCATTCTTGTTAAGCCAGGCAAGGGTGTCAGACGCGCGCTTCTTATAAACATCCTCTTTGGTCAGCTCATTCATCAAGCTATAAAAAGCATAAGCATCAAGATTGTGTTCGGTACTATACCACGAAAACGCCTTTCCGCCTTTTAGGCCGCCTTCGCTGTCCTTTATTGTCTCAAGCCATTGGGCAATGCCGCGCGCTATGCCCATATACCTCATATCGCCGGCCTGACGGCTATATTGTAAGATCGCCAAGCCCAGCCAGATATTGGGTCCGGCGTGCGATACGAATTCAGATATCTCTCCGGTAGAAGCGTAATAAGCGTTTGCAAAACCGCCTGAGCTGTCCTTTGGCGCTCTCCGGTAAAACTCTAAAATATTGCGGGCGTTATCCAGATCCCCGGCTTTAGTAAAAGTAATAACAGCCAGCGCCTGGTCATAGGTAAAACCCCAGTCCGTTATGTCTTTGTCTCCCTCAAAACTAGCCACCAGGCCTGTATTGTTATTCTGATGGGCCATGAGCCATCTGTATAGTTTATCTAAGATCTTCTTTTCTAACAAGGAGGCCTCCTGCGTCTTGACGGTCACGTCGCCGTCCACTTTGACTTTCTTAGCCACGAGCCCTGACAGATCTTGCCTGATCTTATCCTGATATTTTTTGAAAAGATCAATAGTGCCCTTTAATCTGGCGGTAGCCTCTCTGTCATCCTGGCTTACCTCCAACAGCCTGCGCTCTAGTATTTCGGTCTTGCGCTCGGACTGAGACAAGAGGAATCCCGTCTCCTCTATCTGAGACTTAAGAGATTCACTGCCCTGACGCAGCATCTTTTGATGCGTAATGTTCTCAGATAAGCTCGAGAGAAGCTTTTCATTGGCGTAACGCAGCTTCGCGTTATAAAAACCGGACCACACGAGCGCCACACTTAAGAACAAGGTGAACGTAATCGCCAAGGCCTTGAGAAACTTCCTTGCGTTAACATATTTTAAAATGCGCTCATTGCCTGCCGCGTCTATTTTTTCGTAGGTGACGCCAAGTACGTATTGTAGCGCGGGTTCGGTGCGCGTCGTCTTAAACCAGGAAAGGCGCGCGGAAGCTTTCACGGCATCTGCCCCTAATGGGATATTGATGTGAAGAGCGATCAGGATATCCTTATCAGCCAGGTATTTGCAATCGCCGAATTGAAGGTTGTTGACAATAAGGCAGATGCCGCCTCGGCTTATGTCTTGGGTGAAAGCCTGATACCATTCAGATACCGGCAATCCGCCGGCATCCAAAAACCTGAATTCTACCGGAAAGATGTGCTCTAAGCGCTTATACTGGCGCCTATCTTGAGGATGAATATTTTTTTCCTGAGCCATTCCTATTCTCCAAGATGCAGCGTTTCGGCTAAACGTATTCGTTTTACGATCGGCGGATGGTCGTATAAGAATATCTCTACGATCTTTGAGGGCGAAAGTTCAGAAAAGTTCCTGTTGGCAAGCCTTCTCATCATAGAAATAAAACTATTCCTGTCCCTTGTAGCTTCCAGGGCAAAGATATCCGCTTTCTTTTCAAGGCGCCTTGAAAACCAATTCTGCGCAGGCAAGAGTAACATGCCTGTAACCATCAATACCGCTATAAAAAGCGGCAGGCCCGCAATATCGCTTATGGCGCCAAGCCCAAACATAGGAAAAAGCCGCTCTAAACATAACGACGCGATAAAACAAGAAAAAAGGCCCGAGCATAGATTCCACAGAGACAATTTAAACGTATCGCAGCCTCGATAATGCCCCACCTCGTGGGCTAAAACAGTTAGGATCTCTTCGTCAGAGAATTCCTTGACCATGGTATCACTGAAAAAGATCCGTTTTGTAACGCCTAGCCCTGCGACCATGGCGTTCGCTTTTACGGTCTTCTTTGAAAAATCCAGGACATAGACGCCCTGAGAAGCTATCTTAAACCTATTAAGAAACTCTGTCACCTTATCGCGCAAAGGCCCCGGCGATAGCGGCTCGTATTTAAAAAATAAAGGCAGGAGCACCTTAGGGGCTATCCTTGTCAGGACTATAGATACAATAAACCAGAAAATGGCGGCCCACAACCACCACGTTTCAGGAAATTTTAGCAGAAAATAATATACTACCTCTATCAAGACAAGAGAGACTGCAAAAGAGACAGCGGCTTTCTTAATATAATCTTTTATCCAGGCTTTAAGGCTCTGCGCTGAAAGCCCGTATCTGTGTTCAATGACAAAACCTTCATAATATTCCAAAGGAAAAGACAAGATAAAGGCTAGTGCAACAAAACATGTAAAATAAACACCGTTAAGCAGCGCGAAATTACCTAATAAGTCAATATTAGCTAAACCTGCTTTTAAACCTTGTGACAGGCCTGTCAGCACAAAAAACACCAGGAACAAAAAATTTAAAATTATATTAAAAAGAAAAAGGCGATTCTTCATCGCCTGGTATCTTTTAGCTGCTTGCGGCGTCTGGTCAACCACGAGTTTGACGCGCCTGCGGCGTAGCCTGCGGCTTAGCCTGCGGCTTCGCCTGCGGCTTCGCCTGCGGCTTCGCCGCACTTTCTTTCTGTATCATTTTAACGAGTTCCTTAAAGCGGCCGTCTCCTCGCAGGTTTGAAAGATCGGGGTCGCCGTTCATAAAGATGACGTCGTCATACCCCAATTCAATAGCCCGCTTGAGCGCCTTGAAAGAACTTGTCAAGTCGCTCATCAAAGAAAGGCTGCAGCCGAGGTTGTAATGCGCGATAGAACTGTCAGGCCGAAGCTTGATAAGTCTTTTATCTATCTTTAAACCCTTTTCGTAGAGCCCTTTCTTTGTATAGATCTCCCCTAACGCTATCAGCGCTTCGGCAAAATCAGGGTTATCTTTTACTATCCCTTCATAAAAGGCCATCTGAAAATCAAGGTCTTCGGCTTTTGGCTTTCTCATCTCCGCTCCAAAACAACTTGTTGATTGACCAAGGGCACTATCTCTTCTATCGCTTTCTTATATTCAGCATACTCGCTGACCGAAACAACGCGCTCCTTTATCTTATACTCGTAAGAAAAACGCAAAGTACTCTTATTTACAATATCATAGTTACAGTTAAAATAAAACCACTTCGTATCAAGCCGAACAGGTGGTGGCACATATTTTACCGCAAGAGAGCCCGGTAATTCAACCTCTATCCTCTCCTCCTGTTTGCTCAGGCCCGCGGATTCTATCGGATAGAGCCTTGTATCTTTGAGCAGCACTGATGTATCAATGGCCGCCAGCTGGCCTAAGATGCGCGACGAACCCGCTCTTTTAAAATACTGCGGCGCGCTGAACGTATAACGCAACACGACAGGCTTATCTAAGTCTTCTACGTTCTTGATCTCATATCCTTTCAATATGGCGCTGTCGGCTATGCCCCTTATCTTTTGCTTCAAACCCTCCTCAATAAGGGCCGGCATTGTGAACTTAAGCCAGTATCTCTGGGCCTGCAAGAAAGAACCTTGCGCCTCGGCCCTGCGTTCGGCGTCTATACTCTCGTCGGCTTTTACCTTTATTTTCATCTCAGTTAACATCCTATTGTGCTCAGAGGCGAAAAGGGGCGTCCTGACAAGCTCAAACTTATTCTGGAAAAAAACAAGCGTCGTCCTGTCCTGGTCGCTCAGAGGCAAATCTGAAAAAGAAACTGTGTTGCCGGTCACATCCATGAAGATAAGTTTACCTCCCACTATAGTCGCGGCTATGGCATGATTGAATAAAAGGCTTGGAACGTCTTCCTGCGTCTCAAAAGAATCTTGCGTGCTTATCAGGACTGGGAAAGCGTCTATGCCTGCCTCTTTTAACATGGTGATCAAAAGAATGGCCTTATCTTTGCAGTCTCCGTATTTATTCTTGAATATCTCGCCGGCCTTATGCGGTTCGTAGCCGGCATCACCGTATTCTACGGCGACATAACGTATATCGGCGGCGCAAAAATTATAGATGGCCCTTAGTTTCTCGTCTTGCGTCTTTTTATCCTTGGTGAGCTCTGCTACCTTAGCTTTTATGCTTTCGTCGGCTATTGCCTTGTCTTTATAAAGGCCGCGCCACCACTCATATATATCCTGCCAACTGTCAAAAGTGGAAAAAAGCACATAAGGGTTCACTTTGGCCAAGGACGGCATCATGGGTTCGGGGATGATCTGCGGCACATCCTTGAATTCAAGAGAATATACCGTTGTATCGCCGACCTCTCGGATCTTCGGCTTCATATCAAAACCAAAAGTATTGTAATCGCCGTTAATGATCTTATATTTTAGGGCAATGTTTTTGGGCACGCGAATAGAGCATCTCTGTAAAAGTATGGGTTCGTCGTTTTGAAGCCAATAGGTAGTATCAAAATCCTTTTTGTTCGGCAGTTGGCTGCGGGAAAGCCTTACTTTATATTCAATGACCGACCCGTCCGTGACTTCCGGCATGGAAATGATCCTCGCCCTCGCGTTGCTATAGAGAGGAAAATTCAGGTATAAAGATACGTCCCTGATGTTTTTGTCGCCTACGGTCACCACACTGCCGTCCGGCTTTATGGTGCGCGCGTACTCCAGGTCCAGTTTCTCGTAAGTAGAGTCATATTGCAAAACGATCTCCGCGAATTTCTCTTTACCGCGGTCGTTTAAGACCTTTATAACGTAATGCGACTCAATCACCTCCCTGAAATCCTGTGTCAGGGTTATATCGTCTTCAGCCAACAAAAACAAGCCGCTCGCGTCGCTCGCTTCGGGGTATTTTCCCGCGTCCGCGCTATCCAGGATGATATTTTTGACTTCATCCTCCACGCCGCTAAAAAATCCGTGGCTGCTGTCCAAATTAATAGCGACGATACGAGCCTTTGCCCTTGCGCCAAAGACAGGATCCATCCGGATGCCTGAAAAAATGTGAAGAGCTTTGTCATACAGGTTGTTCTTCTCCAAAGTCAGGCCATAATAATAAAGGTATTTGGGGCTTCCTTGCTCACCCGCCTTGTTAAAGGCTTCAAGCGCTCCGGTAAAATCAGAGTCCTTAAAAAGCGCCTGCGCCAGCAACGGCCGGCTTTCTTTAGAATCTATCTTTCTTAACACATCAACAGCCGCGGCATGATCCCCTGTCTGAAAATAGAGTTTGCCAAGTTTAAGGCGGATAGAGTCGGCCTTCTTGGCATTCAACCTGAGGGCAAGGACATCCTGATATAGGCGGATTGCTTCCCGCGAATATTTCTGCGCTTCGCGTGATAAGCGATCAGCCCTTAAGACATCAAGGTCCACCTTAGAACAACCCGCAAGGCAAGCCCACGCAAAAACTATGAATATTATTTTTCTAAAATTATCCATTGAACATATATTCTATCGTAAAAAGCACTCCTTCTCAATCTTCTTTTCATAGGCTGCCATGACGCGCTGCGTCAGATTTCCCGGCCGGCCGTTCCCAACGGGCTTCTTGTTTATGCCCGTGACAGGCATGACGCCTATAAGAGAATTCGTCACGAATATCTCATCCTGGCAGAAAAGTTCTTCCAAGGGTATCCTTGCCTCTTTTATCCTGATGTGCGCCTTTTTTAAAAGCCCTATGACCATTCTTCTTGTCACGCCGGGAAGGCAGCCGCACGAAACAGCCGGTGTCACAACACTACCGGCTTTGATCAGAAAAACATTTGTCCTGGAACCCTCAACGATATGAGAACGCGCGTTTAAAAAGAGCGCTTCGTCAAATCCTCTTTCGCGCGCCCAGCAGGTAAGCCCTGTATAAAAAGAATGGTTTAAAGATTTTACCTTATGGAAAGGCGGCATGCCTAAAGCATCGCTCTTATAAAGCGCCAACGAAAACCCGCGCCTGTATTTATTGATCCCCGGCAATGAGAGTGTTTTTGTTTCACAAAAACACTTTGTGAAAACTTTAAAGATAGCTGAGCCCTTGGGCTGCTTAAATACATCAAGCCTTACGTAAGCGTCCTTTAAGCCGTCTTTTTTGATCACGTCTTTAACGGCTTTCTGAAGAGCGCTTTTGGCAGGCGCTTTCATGCCCACAACAGGACAGCTGCGTATCAACCGATCCAAGTGCTCATCCAGCGCGAATACTCTTCCTCCAAAAGAGCGCATTGTCTCAAAAAGCCCCTCATTACCCGGCCGCACCCTCTTCATCTTTTCTTAACCTTTCGTCAGCGCGTCCATAAGCGCCCTGGCCTTAACGAGCGTCTCATCGTATTCGGCAAGAGGCTTTGAATCCGTGACAATGCCTCCTCCGACGCCAAAAAATATATCGTCCCCTTTTTTTAAAAAAGACCTGATCAGGATATTAAACTCCAGGGTATTGTGAAAACTTAAAAAACCTAACGAGCCGGTATATATAGACCTGGCATCGGGCTCTAATTCTTCTATGATCTCCATGGCGCGTATCTTAGGGCACCCTGTCACTGAGCCTCCCGGAAAACAGGCTCTCAACAGGTCAAACCTGTCTTTGGTCTTATGGAGCCTGCCCTGGATCTCGGCGGTCGCCTGAAAAACAGAAGAATACGTTTCAATGGCGCGCAAGTGTTTGACTTTTATTGAGCCGTAATCGCATACGCGGCCAAGGTCATTCCTTTCAAGGTCCACTATCATCAATAGTTCGGCCTTTTCCTTGGGGCTGGCGATAAGCTGCGACTTTAACTTTAGGTCTGCAGCGCGTCCGGGCGCGCGCTTACGCGTGCCTTTCATGGGCCTGGTGGTCACAATTTTGCCGTCGTAACTAAGGAACCTTTCCGGAGAAGCGCTCAGGATAGAAAAATCATCATGCCTGAAAAAAGCGGAAAAAGGAACCGGGAATTTTTTAACGAGCCGTTGATAAAGAAGCCAGTCGTCTATAGCGAGCCTGGACTTCAGCCTCTGGGAAAGATTTGCCTGATAAATATCACCGCGAGCAATATATTCTTTTACTTTCCTGATAGCTGCCATGTATCGGCTTTTGGTAAAATTAGACGAGACGTCTTCCGCCTTTAGAAACGTATTGTCTGACAATATATCTTGAGCTTTCCTATTTTTAAGTTTTAGAAGGGCCTCATCCAGCCGTTTGCGGCTGTGGCTTCTTCTTAAATGGCCTTTTTCGGGAAAACCTGACGAAAAGACTGTTAGCTCTTTTTTAAAATGGTCAAGTATGATGATACTGTCATAAAAAGCGAACAACACATCAGGCACTATAGGATCAGGTTTATTCTTCCTTTTGACTCGCTCCAGCGAAAAACCGAAATCATACGAAAGAAATCCGACAGCCCCGCACAAAAAAGGTATGGAAGGCCTGTTGGCGCCTTCAAGGCGATATGCCCGGAACAATTCTCTGAGTATGGCCAACGCTGAACCGCATTTGTCGCGCTTGACGCTAAACACAAAAAATGGGTCGCTGCCTAAAAATGAGTAACGGCCCATGCCACAGACGTCCTGACTGCTCTCCAGCAAGAACGGCAGACGGTCATCCTTAAAACCCGCGAAGGCCTCATGCGCCGTCCTATTGTCCTTAAAAACTTTATATATTGAATTTTTCATCGCAAAACAGAAACTGTTTCCATGTTATTCGGGACAGTGGGTATTCACGGCAGCAGCGCTGTATAGGAAGCAATAACACGCGACGGCCGATACGAAAGCTTGGTCTGCCTGATATTCTCAATGCCTGAATCATCCATAATGTTGAGCTCACGATAAGAGGCAAGCGTCTTTGCGAACTCGCTAAAGACAAACTGCGAAACACCTCTGAACTCAAGATCAGCTATTTCAAAGTTGACGCAAAAAAGGCGCTCAGAAATAGGAAAACCGGAGCTAAGCGCTATTATTTTGCCATTGCATTCAACGACCCTAATAGTTATCCCCAATTCTTCTGAAAGTGATAGCATCCGGGACAAAACTTTAAAGCTATCAACCAGCATACCCTGATATACCGGATCACTATTTTTTTCCATCCGGCCTTTCATCCACTTTTGGTAAAGCTCCAGGACAGCTTCTCTGTCTTGTCTACAATAATCTCTAAAACGCGCTCCGCGCGCTTCGTAATTTTTCACAAAGTGGTTATAAAGGCTGCGCTTATGCTTAAACCTCTCGCCGCTCAAAAAGGCGATATCAGACGTTGTTACGATGTACTCTTTAGACTTTTCATATACCTTAAAGCCGTTCTTTTTAAAAAACCCCAGATCCACCTCTTCAATATTCTCAATGCGCGAGATATCTTTGTTATGATTTATCTCCTCCATCGCCTCAAAACAGGCGTTGACGGTTTTTTTATCAAGCCCTCCTAACGGCGGGAGATTCATAAAAATGCCTATTTTGTCTTGAAAAAAAATACAGGGCCTGTTATTGACAACAGCCCGGCGTAATTCAAAGAGGCTATCCCAGATAAAGTTATTTTCAAAAGAGTAATTTGCTAAACTGCGAGGATTATTCTTAAGATACACCTGAAATATTTTTTTGTCGCTAAACGAAAATGGGATAAGCTCCATGAGTATGCGTTTACCTAGATAGAACCGGTCAGCTTCGGCAAAAGAGCGAGGATCTTTACGCCATGAGGATATTCCTGGACTATTCGGGGGTCATCTTTGACTGCTTTGATAATATTTGCCGAAGACAAAAACTCAATTAGATACTGGACATGGTGGGCCATGTCCAACATGCCTTGCGTTGAGCTAATTTTTTTAATATAAGGGCAATTTTCATCCACCGCAAGATACGCCTGATCTCCCTTGCGCGCCAAAAGGAACGGATAGAGCGAGCAGTCAAACGGCCGATAGGCGTAGATCTTGCACTTATTAGCCCCTGGATTAAAACATGGACATATGAACTGCCCGCCAGCCTCAATAAGATTGATCCTGGCCGCCTCGCCGCAATGGGCGTCAGCGTGCGTAAATGAACAACACGGCACGATATTTTTTGCGGTCAGCTCAACTATCTCGTCAAAAAGAAAGAGCGGCGCCCAAACGGTCTGTTTTTGCGAATAGCGGCAACACCCGTCACAGGAAAGGCATTCTTTTTCAGGGACAAATTGCTTAACCTTCATTGCGTCGTCACTTGACGAGGCTTCCGTCCTGGACGCGGCGATCAGGCGATACCACAGATGTTCCGCTCTCATCAGAAACAGCCAGTATCATACCCTGGCTTTCAACGCCGCGTATGACCGCAGGCGTAAGGTTCTCAACGACCACTACCTGTTTGCCTATCAGGGCATCTTCGGAATAAAACAACCTTATCCCTGCCACCACCTGCCTAACAACACCGTTAATATCAACAGTGACGACATACAATTTATCCGCGTTAGGATGCGGTCTTACCTCTTTGATGGTCGCGATCTTTAACTCCACTTTCCTAAAATCTTCATATGTGATCATTCTAGACTCCTATGCATTTTAATTCATCCAGCGCTTTTTCTATCATCTCCTTAGGGTAGTGATAGTCTTTTAACTTACCTTCTAAAAAATTATCGTATGCCGCGAGATCAAAATGGCCGTGGCCGCTGTAATTGATGACGATACATTTAGCCTTCTTCTCTTCCTTGGCGCGCAAAGCCTCCACAACAGCCGCGTGGATGGCGTGCGCCGTCTCAGGCGCCGGCAGATGGCCTTCAGTCTGAGCGAAAAGGATGGCTGACCTAAAAATTTCAGTCTGGGTCACAGCAAATGGCGTAACCAAACCCTTGTTCACTAAAAGGCTGACCAAAGGCGCGCATCCGTGATAACGTAATCCGCCGGCGTGGATACCCGGAGGTATAAAACTATGCCCCAGAGTGTACATCTTTAACAACGGCGTAAGTTTCGCCGTATCGCCGTAATCGTAGGTAAAAGGTCCATGCGTCATAGTCGGGCACGCGGTAGGCTCAACCGCGATAAAATCTATTTTTGCGCCTTTGAGCTTATCTTTCACAAAAGGAAAAACAAGTCCCGCGAAATTGCTCCCTCCGCCAACGCAGCCCACAAGCACATCTGGTTTTTCTCCGACAGCCTTCAGCTGCTTTTTAACCTCAAGGCCTATGACGCTTTGATGCAGAAGGACGTGGTTTAATACGCTGCCGAGAGAATACTTCGCGTCTTCGTGTGTCGCGGCATCTTCTACGGCTTCCGAGATAGCTATCCCAAGGCTGCCCGGAGTATCAGGATATTGCCTGCGTATTTCGCGTCCGGCGTTAGTCTTATCTGTCGGCGAAGAAAAGACTTCAGCGCCCCATATGTGCATAAGGGACTTACGAAACGGTTTTTGTTCATAACTCACCTTCACCATGTAAACCGTGCATTTAAGCTTAAAAATATTGCAGGCGTAAGAAAGAGCAGAGCCCCATTGCCCGGCGCCTGTCTCTGTGCATATCCTAACAACACCCTCTTTCATATTATAATAAGCCTGGGCTATAGCGGTGTTCGTCTTGTGGCTGCCCGGAGGGCTTACGCTTTCATCCTTGTAATATATCCTCGCTGGTGTCTTTAAAGCCTTCTCAAGCCGCAGCGCGCGGTGCAATGGCGTAGGCCTCCATATCTTATATATCTGCCTTATTTCATCGGGGATCTCTATCCAGCGCTTGCGGCTCAGCTCTTGGTTTATGAGTTCTTTGGGAAAAATGGCTTCTAGGTCCTTTGGATCCAACGGCAGCTTGGTCGCGGGATTGACAGGCGGCTCAAGACAAAAAGGCAGATCAGCCTGTACGTTATACCACTCTCTGGGGATGTCTTTCTCATGAAGTATTATTTTTTCATCTCTCATTTCAGTTTCTCCTCTATCCTCTTGAGCCGCATTAAGATATCGTTGGTCTTAAGATACGAACAGATAACTTCGCGGATTATGGCAGAAATAACAAGAGTAGCAAAGATAAGGATAAAAAGGGAAAACCACGGGTGGAACTTTATGAAATCTACGATAGCTTCCATCCAAAGCGGCACCTTAGGCCGAGGCAGGGCTTTGATCGCCTCACTAAAAACCTGGGTTATGGCCTGCTGCATCTCACTGCTATCGATCTGGAGTTGCTGAGTAGTGTTACTATCCATAGACATCCTTCTTGGGTTGGTTCAATTATATCATGGAGCCCAAAAAAGGGTAGGATTACCTAACTATATCCCGATGGCTACAAAGCAGCCCCGGAGTTTCACGCTAACGCGGGATCAGAAGCATTCTGGCTACAATGGCATATGGTGCTCAAATTCGCACAGTGGGTGCTCATTTAAAGGAGAAGGCTGACCTTTTCAAGTCAGCCTAGAAGATTTAGCGCTATATGCGACTGTCTCGCATGCGCTCCTTTCATGTATAAACAAGTATACTGATTTATATTCGCCTAACAAGGTAGAAACTGATGTTCCAAGAAAGCGCTTTCCGAGGCCCCGAACGCCGAGGTCGCCGAACGCCGAGGTCGGACCTCGGCGCCTCTACCTCGGCGCCCCGATATCAGGTTTTATCTCTTCTTCAGATTTGACGGGCTGTTCACTGAAAGCACGTTCGTGGATTGGACGAAATAGATGGGGTTGCCGTCCTGATCATAACGGTCATCAATACGGAATACCTTTGTCGCGACTAACTTCATCTTCAAGACCGTCCCGTCCTCAATAAAATACTGGTTAAAATATTCATTCGCCTGGTTGATATCAACAGGCGTGGCGTCAACGATCTCCTGCCCGAAATTGATCTTAACTTTTTCTGCCATCAGGACTCTCCCTCTATATCACTCTTTGGTTTGATTAGCCGCAAGGGCTTTAGCGCTTTCTATGATCTTCTTAATAGTCGGATTCTCCATAAACTTCAGGAACTTCTCGTTATTCTTTAGATACTCAATATCCTGACGCATGAGAGCATCCTTTATCTGCGGGTCTGCTAGAGTATCCAGCACTTGAGGATCTTGCGCCAGCTCTTTGATGGATTCCATAAGGTTTGTATCTTTTTTTATAGCCTGCTCCATTGCCACCCGCTCCGTTGCCGGCATGGAGTCTTTGGAGCCGCTCTCCTGGGAAAACGCGAAAGGGGTCAATGAAAAAACCACAAGCAATACTAAGGCACCGCGGGCTAAGCACTTGACGACCTCGCCGACGTAGAGACGGTGGAAATCTTTCTTGGGATAATTCTCATTGATCTTAGGGTCAAGAAAGTGATCAGGGTCGATTTGCTGAAAATAGATCTTTTTTAACATGATGACCAGCCTCGCTTCTTTAAAATACACGCATCCCTTTTTGTCTTCTACGGGCGTCAGGCCTGTAGCCTTTACTTTATCTACATCGCGGCCGGACTTGGTGCCGCAAAACTCCAGGGCTTTCTTGTATTTTTTGCCGAAATAAGAAAGGGTGAAATACTTCGTTTTCTCCATGAACTCATAAGTGTAGCGTCCGGGCCGCACAACGCAAAAACAGATAGGCCTGTGCCATAGCACGCCCCAGCCGCCCCAGCTGGCGGTCATCATATTAAACTTGGCTTTTTCACCGGCTGTTATCAGCATCCACTCCTGCCCGATAGCGCGGAAAGGATTATCTTTGATAGCTTCCGGCCTTATTTCTTTAAGGTCTTTCTTCACGAGAATATCTGTTTGTAATATTCGCCTATGCTTTTTACAGAAGCCTGCGTCATCATCCACAAAGTGTAACTCAAAATAAGGACGGCTATTGTCACTGCAGCCTTCGTCTTAATGTTAAGGCGCGGATTAAACCATACCAAGAATAATACCAGGGGCCCGGCAACAAGGAAAATAATGATCATCACGGAATTCCTAAAATACCACTTTTCTTTCTTTTCTTCCGTCATGGCCTTTATAACAGTTATTTTAGAACAAAATACACACCAACATGTAATAAATTATACTCTATAGAAGAGCAAATCAAAAGCAGAGATTTATGCTGAGAAAACAGTGAGACAAACTGTTCTGTTCATTTTAAGTCTCTGATAAAATTGCTTATTTTTTCTTTAAGAAACCCTGCCGATTCAAAAAAATTGCTATTGTGGCCTCCGTGGATCTTCAAAAATTCTTTTGGCTGAGCTGAAACCTCGTAAAGTTTTCTTCCCAATTTAAAAGGAACGATCTCATCATCCTGGCTATGGATAATAAGCTTAGGGACCTTAATGTTCCTTATTTTGGCCTCGGAATCAAACCGGCTGGAGAATATCCAGTAAGGCAAAAAAGGATAGGCATATCTTATCATATCTTTTGTGCTCGTAAAGGTACTGTCTAAAATCACGGCCTTCATCTCCTGCCTGGAAGCAAGATCAGTAATGACGGCTCCGCCTATGGATTCTCCGTAGCCGATAACTTGATCTGGAGCTATATCGCGAGATAATAAATATTCATAGGCTGCTCTAGCGTCTCTATAAAGGTTTGCTTCTGACGGCTTACCCCGGCTTTTGCCATACCCCTCATAATCAAATATAAAAACATTGCATCCCAATTCATTAAAGAACTTCAATTTTTCTATGCGGTGGCTGATGTTACCCGCGTTCCCATGACAAAAAAGAACAGTATATTTAGCGTTTTTGGATGGAATAAACCATCCATTAAGCTCTACGTTCCCGGCTGCTTTGAAAAAAACATCCTGAAAATCAAGGCCAGCCCTGCCGGGAAAAGATGCCAATTCTTTTGTGGGGTAAAAAATGGTGCGGACTTCAATGTATCTTAAAAATAAAAAAGATAAGCCAATCGCTAAAACCGCGGATACAAGAAGCTTTAAAATAGACATTTGCTTTTAAAACATGCGCGCATGCTGCGGAACTTCGCCCTGCGCTTTTGCTTCGCCTGCCGGCTGCTTCCTTTTCTTGCAGTCTCTTCTGGTATCACACGCTTTTTTCTTTGTCGGTCCGAACGCTTTCCTGCCCATACGTACCTCCCGGTAAAAAGCTATTCATACACTTCTTTTTTATGACTGATACGTAAAACAACAATTAGTATCTCTCGTTCCGATATTTTGTAGATAACGCGATAATCACCCCAGCGGTATCGCCAAAATCCCTGAAAATCTCCTTTCAAAGATTTTCCTAGTCGTTTTGGATCCTGAGCAAGATAAGTTTCGATTCGGCTAAGAATTTTTCTAACTACAGATTTGTCCAGCTTTTTAAGATCCTCTTCAACCTGATCAAGATAAACAACCTTATACATCGAGCCGTTTCCTCAGCTCTGCTGCGGAAATGATCCTAGATTTGGGATCGTTAAAGCGATCTTTGGCAATCTGAGCATCAGCATAATCTTCCATATAGTGAGTCAAAGCTTCGGTGACATAGAATTTTTCGCTGCGATGCGTAGCTTTTGCCAATGAAGACAAACTATGGGCCAACCCAGCCGGTAAACGAAAGGCTTTTAATATAGTCATATCTTACCTCCCTGCCTGCCGGCAGGCAGGCTTTTGTAAAAAAGTATAACATTGTTATATATGTATATCAAGTAAAATTTTTTAATAACAATAAATGGGGAAACCATCCCGTAAATTTCTATCTATTTATATCAAAAGAGGTTATGAGAATTAAGAAACCAGCTGTGCTGGAAGTGTACTATGTTACACAAGCTGGACTTCCAAGTGTTTGCCGACTGCATTAGCTGCTTTCTCTAATGTTAATAGCGTAACTGAAGTATTGGCGGGATCGAGAAGCCTATCTAATTGCGCACGGCTCTTTGTATGCATCCTCATCGTCATTTCAGTCTTAGAGATTTTCTTCTCCTTCATAATTTTCATAAGTTTTAGGGCAAAGACTTTTTTTGCAGCTGCTGCTTGTGTTTCTTCCAAGATGCCTTCTTCTTTCAGAAAGTCATCAAAACTGGAACCTATGTACTTATTTGTTTTTTTCATAGGATTATCCTCTCCTTACCTGCTTTAGTCGCATTGTGGCTAAATTCAGACCATCCGTTTGAGTTTTCTGAGTCTTTTTAATAAATCCGTGCAAAAGAACAATCTGATTTTCAAATACCGTAAATAAAACCCGCACGATCTTATCCTTTAAGTGTGTTCTTACTTCCCATATGTCAGAACCTAGCTTTCTTACTAAAGGCATTCCTATCGGCCAACCAAATTGAACGGTTTTAATATCTTCGCCGATGAGCTTCTTATCCACATGAGATAAAGATTTCAACCAATCCCTTACAGGTTCGTTCCCAGTTCCTGTTTTAAAGAATCTAACCGGTAAATAATGCCTCGTATCCATCTGTTATAAGTGTACCATTTTTGGTACGTTTGTCAAGTCTATTCTGAAAATGTGTTGTCTTACAAACAGTTTGTTAATACAGGGTATTATACCTTCTCTTGTCAATTAGCTTTTAGTTTTAGGGTCTGACCCTGAATTATTTTACGGAAAGGAGTTTCTTCTAGCGCCGTAACTTTATTTTCTTGGCTTTTTTGTGCATCTTGTCAAGAATATCAATGAAGATACCAACTGTTTCTAAAGTATTATTGCTCGGCATAGTAACAAGGTCTTTCCTGTGTGTCACCCAAGAACCATCATCTTTCATAAAATAAAAATTACTATGGCCATCGGGATATACATACAGCGAGATGTTACATCTCACCCCTTTCCCATAGTCGAGTTTTGTCCGATGAACGCCAAGTTTGCTAAATTTGTCCAAAAAATCTTTGTATTTCATTTCAACCTCCCATGAAGCGTTTAGGCATCTCTATCGTATCCCGTTCGGATATCTTTTCGCCTTTTTCAGCATATGAGCCACTTTCTAAATAGCCTCCCAAATATTTAAAAAATTACCTTAGTTTGCTTTCTATATTGTATAGTCTTGTTTCTATATTTCGAAGACTGATGCTAATGTTATCTAATTGTTCGGCAAGAGCATATAATCCTCCATAAAGATTAAATTTCTCCTGCTGTTCTGCATCACCAGTAGCACTTGAAAATAACCTCTGGTTTTCTGCAAAAAAATCTCTAGGCATGGCAGCCATGACAACCTCCTTATATTTTATTTTTTAAAAAATAATATAGCCAGCAAGTTATCAACAAAATTAATTAAATACGGCATAAGAAAATAAAGTAAATATAGAACAAAAAGAATACCAAAAATTACAAGTATCCCAAGCAATCGAATTACTCTTTTAGAATATATCTGTGATATGGCCACAGGAACGCCCTTTGCATAGCCCGCATCGCTTTTAACAATTGTTTTAAAAATATCATCTATTCTGTATGCGTAATCATCCAGGTATGATATAGATATTTCTTCTTTAGGACGAATCTGAGTAATTCTTACTATTTCATTCTCCCTATCTACTTCAGATACTGTTTCGCTCGGTAACACAGTAAGATATTTTGGAAGATGTGCATGTTTAACTTCAATATTTTGAGCCGATAAGTTCCCAGTATTTTTAATAAATATGTAGTGGCTGTATAAATGGATTTTTTGTGGAACTGGGATTGAACCATCTAAAGTGGGTTGTTTTGAATCGATTGTAATTTCAAAATAAGATATGTTATGGATATAGTAAATAAGTTTAACTTTTTTCTCATTTAGATTAGTAACTATATGCTGACCAAGAGCGCCTATAGCAGCACCTATTCCAATTTCTACTATATTCATAACATCTCCTATTTTAATAAATCGTACGATATAGTTTTCATGGGTACTATTCTAAATAAAACATGGCCGACAACTGTGCCGTTTTTGTGCTACGACATCCAAGAATCAGTATAATCCTAAAGATTACCAAAGCAAACAAAAAAGCCGTAACTGATTATTGATAATCAAATTACGGCTTTTACGTTGGTTGACAACCAGTTGCGTAAAACAAATGGCGGGGACGATGGGATTTGAACCCACGATCACTTGATCGACAATCAAGGGCCTTAAACCAGGCTAAGCGACGTCCCCGAAATTTTATAGAGTTAAATTACTAGAAATATTCCTTTAGGTGCTTGAATTATACAAAAAATGCCCCAACAACGCAAGAAGAAAAATGGTGGGCGAAGTAGGGGTCGAACCTACGACCTTCCGGATGTAAACCGGATGCTCTAACCAACTGAGCTATTCGCCCGTATTCGCTAAAGCTTCATAAAATTTAAAACTACTTACCTTCTGCCGGAGTCTGTGGCAAAGGAGGAACCTGGCCTTGCCCGGGTTTTGGCCGCATCGCTTCAAACATTTTTTTCTGCTCTTCAGTCAGAAGCGCCTTTATGGCGTCGCGGTCTTTTTCCATAAGGCCCACGATTTTAACGCGGGTCTCTTGCATTATCTTCCTTGCTTCGGATGCGGTCTTAGTAAGGATATCCCTGACCTGGGCCTGCTGCTCCGGCGTGAGGCCTAAGTTCTTAGTCATCTCTTGTACTCTTGCGTTAATGCGCTCTTCATCCTTTTTAGCCATCTCCTCAGGAGTCATCTTCTTATGCTCCTGCATGCCGGGCATCCCTTGCTTCGCCGGCTGCGCGAAAACCGGCTGCAAAGCCGGCTGCATAGTAAATAAAAATAAAGCGGCTAACCCGATAACGCCATAAAGATGGCTTTGTTTAAACATGGCTCTCTCCTTTTTTGGCCTATTACTGAATAAATTCCTTTGCCGCTTTAAGTGGGTCTGGCGCCTCAACTATCGGCCTGCCCACAACCATAAAATCGCTGCCTGCTGCTATAGCTTCACAGACAGTGGCTGTCCTCCTTTGGTCATCCTTGGCCGTGCTTTCAGGCCTGATGCCCGGAGTTACGATGACAAAATCCTTTTTTATATTCTGCCTCAAAAGTTTTGCTTCCCTTACAGAACAGACCACGCCGTCCAAACCGCAATCTATGGCCTTTCGTGCCAAGCCCAGCACGCGATCGGGCCGCGCTGCCTGGCTCGTTAGAATCGTAACAGCTATAATTTTAGGTTTGCGCCGTCTAAGCTTTTTTGCCGTCGACTTGGCTGCCTCCTGTGCCTGCGCCATCATCTCTGAACCGCCTGAAGCATGAACCGTCAGCATAAGAACGTTTAACCATGTTGCCGCAATCACAGCGCTCGCTACTGTGTTTGGAATATCATGGAATTTTAAGTCAAGAAAGACTTCCGCACCTTTCTTTCTGATATATTCAACGATCTTCGGGCCGGCAGCCGTAAATAATTGACTGCCTACTTTAAATATTTTAACTACCGGGCAAAGCGCATCTACAAGTTTCTTTGCCTTTGTAAAACTATCCACATCCAACGCTACTATCAGACTAGGTTTCATTTATTTTTCGTACCGTTTAACTGACATTAAGGCTCCCAATTAACTCATTGACGTCTTTGAAATTTTTTTCTGCCAGATAAGACGAGATACCTTCAAGCACTTCAAGGCTTGCGCCGGGATTGACGAAGTTCGCGGTCCCTATCGCAACTGCCGACGCTCCGGCAATAATAAATTCTACTGCATCGCGGGCATTCATAATACCACCCATGCCGATAACCGGTAAGCTGACTATGTTATGCACCTGCCAGACCATGCATAAGGCTATGGGTTTTATGGCAGGCCCGCTCAAACCTCCGGTTATATTGCCTAAAACAGGTTTTCGTTTATCCACGTCAATAGCCATGCCTAAAAGCGTGTTGATGAGGCTGATGGCATCAGCCCCTCCTTCCTGCACAGCTCTTGCGATACGCGTGATATCGCAGACGTTGGGCGAGAGCTTGACTATCAAAGGCAAGGGTGTCGCCCGTCGCACGTCCTTGACAAGGCGCAGCGTCAAGTCCCTGTCCTGAGCAATTATCTTATCTTTATATTCAATGTTAGGGCAAGAGATATTAAGCTCAAAAGCGCTGACTTCCTTGTAAGAACTCAAGGTCTTTACTATCTCAACGTATTCGTCATTCGTCTCTCCTCCTACGCTTACTATCAACTTGGCTTTTAAGTCTTTGTAATCTTTAAGCTTATTCTCTATGAAGTCATCAAGGCCGTTATTCTGCAGGCCTATGGAATTAAGCATACCTGCGGCCGTCTCGGCCAACCGCGGCGGCCTGTTGCCTTCGCGCCTGTGCCTCGTTATCGTCTTGGTGATGATGGCGCCAAGCTTTGAAGGATCAACATAGTCCTTGAATTCACGGCCGTAACCAAAGGTGCCTGAGGCGGCCATCACGGGATTTTTAATTTTTAAACCGCCTATGTCCACTTCAAGCTTGGGCTTCATAGTCATTCTTTCCAGATGATCTCGCTTAAATCAAATACGGGGCCGTCGTGGCATATACGCTTATAACCTGATGTGGTCCGTATCACGCACCCGAGGCAAGCGCCTAAGCCGCAACCCATGAATTCTTCCAGCGAGACTTGGGCCGGCACGTTATATTTATGGGCTATCACGGAAAGCGTTGCCAGCATCGGCTTAGGCCCGCAGGCGCAAATCGCCGCAGAAAGCGGCGCACCCGCGCCATTTCCCGCACGAGCGGGATACCGACGCAATTCCGCATAAGCGTCGGGTAACCGCCCAGCGCGGGGTGAGGTCAAAAGACTGTTTAACAATTCCGTAACGCGGCCTTTAAACCCCTTTGATCCGTCCTCGGTCGCAACATGCACTTCGCAGCCCAGATCCTTAAATTCTTTCTCGCGCAGAATGTCGTTCTTGGTCTTCGCTCCGATAAGAACAATGGGTCCGAGGCCATCGGTTCTCGGTCCTCGGTTTTCGGTCAACTTTTTTGCCAGGAAGAACAGCGGCGCCACTCCCATGCCGCCTGCAACCAAATAGGCCTTTTTGGCCTGCGCTATCTTATCCAGATCAAAACCATGCCCTAAAGGGCCCAGTGCGTCTATCTCGGAAAGTGGTTTTTTCTGCGACAAAAGCTGCGTACCCTTGCCCACCACCTCGTAAATGACGCGCAGCGTCAGCCTGTTTTTTTTACGGCTTTCGCACACATCGTGGATACTAAAAGGCCTGCGCAATATAGGATCATAGGAATCTTCAACCCGGACATGTATGAATTGGCCGGGCAGCGCCGACTTAAAACTTGCGGGCACGGACAGCTCAAGAAGAAGCCGGCGTTCTTTTATGAATACGTTGTTTAATATATCTATCTTCATTGAGAGGTATTCCCCTCTTCCTTACTCGTCAGCTTCCTTTTGGAAATGATCTCCCTAATCTCCTCCATACACCTTTGTTTGCTATCCTCGGATATCTTTATCTGTTTGGCTGCTTCATCAAGCATCCCCTGCCCAAGAGCGTTAAATGCCAGGTAACTTGCTTTCACAGACTGCAGATATGAGATGTGGGATTTTTTAAAAGTCTCCGGTACAAAAAGATTATTGAGCTCAAAATACAGCTCATCCATATACTGTTTAGCAGCCTCAAAATCTTCCCTTGTGGCCGTCGTAAGATTCATGTAGATGTTCTGAACGGCGGAGAACTTATCCACATATTTCTTTAATATCTCGTTAAACCTCTGGTAATATTCGGACTCTTCCCTGCTAAGAGACTTCCTCAGCTCCTGTTCGGAGAACGTAGGCTCAGCCTTCTTGCCCTGGCTCTCTTTATAAAGGGATAACTCGTATACTTTAGGGTCGTTTTTATTGACCTCTACCCTTAGGCTCTCAACCTCCTTAAGGTAAGGTATCTGCGACTCCACAGTATCCTTACCCAACTCTATCTTCTCCACGTCTTCGGTAAAAAAACTGATCTGGACGGATTCTCCTGGGCCCGTATCAAGAGCAAAAAGATAGCGCCGCTCCGATTTACCCACGAGCCTGCCATCATAATTCTTGCCGTTTTTAAGGTAGATCTTATCGGCGTAGGAATTCAGAGGACAGAGAACAGATAACAGAAAACAAAAAATAAAAAACAGGAAACAGAAAACAGGAAAAAGATTTTTCTGTCCTCTATCATCCATCTTCTGTCTTCTATTCTCTATCATCTAACTCCTATTTCTTACTATGATACGCCTGGAGCGACTTTACGTCTAAATCTTTTTTTAAAAGGACTTCAATACCGTTTACCGAAGCCTGGGCCCCTGAAATAGTCGTAATACATGGCACGCCGTGCATGATCGCTGTTGAGCGTATCTTTACCTCATCTTCGCGCGGTATCCTGCCTGAAGGCGTATTTATAATAAGGTTTATCTTGCCGTCTTTGATATAGTCTAAAATATTAGACTCGCCCTCATAGACCTTTTTAAGCGTCTGGACCTCCATGCCGCTCTTCTTTAAAACCTTGGCTGTGCCTCCGGTCGCGACAACGCCAAATCCGAGATCAAAGAGCCTCTTGGCAATAAAAATAATGTTCCTTTTATCTTTATCCCTGACGCTGATAAATACGTTACCCTTGACCGGAAGATTCTGGCCGGCCGCGAGCTGGCTCTTCATGTACGCCCTGCCGAAATCTTTGTCAATGCCCATAACTTCTCCGGTTGATTTCATCTCAGGGCCGAGCATGATATCAACGCCGGGGAACCTGTTGAACGGAAACACAGACTCTTTGACAGAAGAATATTCGGGGATGATCTCCTTGGTGAAACCCAAGTCTTTTAACTTCATGCCTGCCATGACCTTGGCCGCGAGTTTGGCCAAAGGCACGCCTATGGCTTTTGAAACAAAGGGCACAGTCCTTGAGGCCCTCGGATTCACCTCTAAAATATAGACTTTATTATCCCTGACCGCGTACTGGACGTTCATAAGGCCTACTACCTTAAGTTCCTTGGCCATAGCGACTGTCGCCTGCCTGATCTTATCAATCACGTTTTCGCCCAAAGAATACGGCGGAAGGACCATCGCCGAATCACCGGAGTGGATGCCGGCCTCCTCTATGTGTTCTAAAATCCCTGCCACGACAAACGTCTCCCCGTCGGCGATCATGTCCACATCAACTTCAATCGCATCTTCCAAAAATTTATCTATTAAGACGGGATGCTCTCCTGATACCTTGCTCGCCTCCAGAATAAACTTCTCTAAAGTATCCTCGTCATAGACTATTTCCATGGCCCGGCCGCCTAAAACATAAGACGGCCTTACCAAAACAGGATAGCCTATCCTTGAGGCGACGGCTTTCGCTCCATCAAAAGTGCGGGCTGTGCCGTTCGGCGGCTGCCTCAGTTTTAATTTATCCAGCATATTCTTAAACTTCTCGCGGTCCTCGGCGATGTCAATAGACTCAGGGCTCGTGCCTATGATATTAACGCCGGCTTTCTGAAGCGATAGCGTCAAGTTCAGGGGCGTCTGCCCTCCGAGCTGGACTATAACACCCCACGGTTTTTCTTTACCTACGATGTTCAAGACATCTTCCTTTGTCATCGGTTCAAAATATAACTTATCCGACGTATCATAGTCGGTGGATACGGTCTCGGGATTGCAATTGACCATTATCGTCTCAATATCAATCTCTTTTAAAGCAAAAGCGGCGTGGACACAGCAATAATCAAACTCTATGCCCTGGCCTATCCTGTTAGGGCCTCCGCCGAGTATCATGACCTTCTTTTTATCTGAAACCCTCACTTCATCTTCTGTTTCATAAGTGGAGTAAAAATAAGGCGTGTATGCCTCAAACTCCGCGGCGCACGTATCAACGAGTTTATACGTCGTCACTATCCCGCTCACACTCCGCAAGGAAGTTATTTCATCTTCCGTGGAATTGACCAGTCCGGCTATTTGCTTATCAGAGAACCCGAGTTCTTTGGCGCGCCTTAAGAGCCCTTTGGTCATCTTCGCATTTTTTAAAATAGCCTCAAAATCAACGATATCCTTGATATTTTCCAAGAACCAGGCGTCAATGGATGTAAGCGACTGTATCTCGTTAAGAGGCATCCCGAGCCTTAGCGCGTCGCCTATATAAAATATCCTGGCGTCATTAGGGATTGTAAGTTTCTGCGTGATATGTTCCATCAAATGCTCGCGTGTATCAAAATCTTCTTCCCGGACAACGGAGTCCAAACCGGATTTTTCGATCTCAAGGGAGCGCAGGCCTTTCTGGAGGGCCTCCTTAAAGGTCCTGCCGATGGCCATGGCTTCGCCGACGGATTTCATAGACGTGCCCAATCTCGGATCAGCGCCCGGAAATTTCTCACAAGGACAACGCGGTATCTTAACAACGCAATACTCTATCGTAGGCTCAACACACGCGGGCGTCTCTTTAGTTATGTCGTTAGGTATCTCATCAAGCGTATAACCCACGGCGAGCTTGGCGGCTATCTTGGCTATGGGAAAACCCGTAGCCTTGGACGCGAGCGCAGATGACCGGGACCCGCGCGGGTTTATTTCAATCATGACCATCCTGCCGTTTTTCGGATTGATGGCGAACTGGACATTACAGCCTCCGGTATCAACGCCTATTTCTCTTATGGCGCGTATAGCGGCATCGCGCATATTCTGGTATTCAACATCTGTAAGCGTCTGGGCGGGCGCGACAGTTATGGAATCCCCTGTATGCACGCCCATCGGGTCAAAGTTCTCTATGGAACAGACGATGATGACGTTGTCTTTTCTGTCGCGCATCACCTCAAGCTCAAACTCTTTCCACCCTATCACCGACTCCTCAAGGAGCACTTCATGGATCATGCTGCATTCCAGGCCATGTGCTATCAGTTCTTCAAATTCCTGCATATTGAACGCGATGCCGCCGCCGGTCCCGCCTAAAGTAAAACTCGGCCGTATGACGATAGGCAAGCCAAGGGCTGCGACAGCTTTTTTGGCCTGAGCTTTTGATTTCACGTTGATACTGCGCGGCAGGTCAAGGCCTATCTTAAGCATGGCCTTCTTGAACTTATCCCTGTCTTCCGCCTTTTCTATTGCCCTGCGGTCAGCGCCTATCATCTCAACGCCGTATTTCTTTAAAACGCCTTTTTTTGCAACGGCAACAGCGACGTTCAGGCCTGTCTGGCCGCCCATGGTCGGAAGAAGCGCGTCAGGCCTTTCTTTTGCGATGATCTTCTCAACGACTTCAGGCGTCACAGGCTCAATATAAGTAGCGTCCGCGAACTCCGGGTCAGTCATTATGGTAGCTGGATTAGAATTGACCAAAACGACTTTATAACCCTCTTCCTTAAGCGCTTTGCACGCCTGGGTCCCTGAATAATCAAACTCGCAGGCCTGCGAAATAATGATCGGCCCGGAGCCGATTATCATTATTTTTTTAATGTCTTTTCTTTTTGGCATGGCTCCTCATCATATCCGTGAAACGGCCGAATAAATAGCCCGCGTCATGCGGGCCAGGGCCTGCTTCCGGATGATACTGAACGCAAAAGAGCGGCAGCTTTTTGTGCCTGAGCCCCTCTGTAGTCTTATCATAGAGATTTACGTGCGTGAGCTTGACAGACTTATCCTTTATGGAATCCATATCCACGCAGAAACCGTGGTTCTGGGCTGTGATCTCAACCTTTCTTGTCTCAAGGTCCATCACAGGGTGATTGCCGCCATGATGCCCGTATTTCAATTTATACGTCTTACCGCCAAGAGCGCAAGCCAAAAGCTGGTGCCCCAGACAGATGCCGAACAAAGGCAGGCGGCCTATAAGGCCCTTTATCTCATTTACCACATAAGACAATGCCGCGGGATCACCCGGCCCGTTAGACAAAAAAACTCCGTCCGGCTTAAGGGCCAAGACATCTTTGGCTGTTGTCGTGGCAGGCACAACCTTAACGCGACAGCCTGCTTTGACCAACAATCTCAAACTGTTGTATTTGATGCCGAAATCAAAAGCAACGACAGAGAACTCTTTTTTCTCCGCGCCCCATTCGTAAGGGTATGGACAAGTCACTTCTTTTATCAGATCCCTGCCTATCATGCCTGGCGACGCAAGGCATTTAGCCAAAAGACTCTCTTTGTTAAGATCAAGCGTGGATACAATGCCGCGCATTGCGCCCGAAAGACGCAGCCTGCGCGTAAGAGCGCGCGTATCAACACCCTCAATTGCTACGATCTTATGCTTGGCCAAATAATCCGCCAGAAGCCACCTGCCCCGCCAACTTGAATAAACGCGGGACCTCTCTTTGACTACGAAGCCTTCAACCCAGGGCCTGGCTGATTCCAGGTCTTCATCATTGACTCCATAATTACCTATCAACGGATAGGTCATGGTCACGATCTGCCCCTTATAAGATGGGTCAGTCAATATCTCCTGATATCCGGTCATTGAGGTATTAAAGACCACCTCGCCCAAAGCCTCACCTTCAACGCCGAAACTAATGCCTTCAAGCATAAATCCGTCTTCTAGAAGCAATATGGCTTTTTTCATATGGAGACCCTTGGGTTACCTATCCAGCGACATACCGCCGTAGGTGGTATTAATTCCTTTGTTTTATGAATATTTACTCCACTTTCTATGTTATTTTTCCTATTTTTGTGGCTTATTACTCCACTTTACTTATATTACTGCCTGGTAAATAAACGTCTTTTTCAAGCTCAACCTCACCTGTCTTAGACCTTACAAATTTAAAACGCAACATACTAAAAGGCTTCTGATACGCGCCCACAAGAGGGGTGATGTCAAATTCCTTATCCTCGTTCAACGCAAGGTCACCCAACACATAAGGCTCTTGCCCTACTTTCTCATCGTTTATAAAGGCTTCCAGAGCCAGAGATGCTATAGCGGTATCACCCGTGTTTTTAACGCGCAAGGCAAGGATCATCTGCTTGGATGATGTTTTTTTGAAATAAATATCTATGACACTAAAATCCGTACTTTTGGGCATGTCAGACATATCAACAAAGTCTTTTGTTACATAGGTCAGGCAGTCTATGTTAACATTGTCCCTGTTTTCATTCACATCCAGCTTGACAACGTCTTCATATGCTCCTGTATAATCTCCTTTTGTGCCAAAACCAAACAGGACTTCTGCGCCGTTTATTTTCTTTGTCCCAATAGGAGGCGGCGCTATATCCCAATCAGCAAATACTTTATAATGCCCGGCCCCGACATGTTCTATCTTATAATAAACAAGCGAGGAAATTATAGCATCAGGCTCAATTTTTTGATAAGGCAAGCCTGGGGCTATGACAAAGCTTCCGCCTGCATCTTTCGCGAGATATACGTAGAGAGAGGCTTTATATTTTGAGGTCTCTTCGGGTAATTTCACAGACCCGGCAATACTGCCGTCCCCCATGCTTGCGACATTAGACACGGATAGAATCCCTGCCGCATCCGGCTCAAAAAGC
>JAZDLG010000080.1:0-7040 GCA_043802125.1 Candidatus Omnitrophota bacterium | reverse complement strand
CTTCTGAAGCTCTGAGTTTATCTTTTCCCTTTCCGACAATAATTCATCAAGGCTCACCTGGCCTAACGTGCTGCGCAGCGACGTCTGCGACATCTGTGACGTGGCATAATGGAAATCCTCAACATCAACTATGGCGCGGTTGGGGTCCATGACCTTGTAATATATGACCGCGTTGACTTTGACTGAGACGTTGTCTTTGGTGATGACGTCCTGCGGAGGCACGTCTAAAGTCACGGTTCGCAGGCTCACGCGGATCATCTTGTCTATGGGCGCGAATACCAGGACAATGCCCGGGCCTTTAGGATTAGATAGCAACCTGCCTAAGCGGAATATGACGCCTCTTTCGTATTCGTTTAATATCTTTATTGAATTTAGCAGATAAATGACCACGAAGATGGTGAAGATCACCGGAAAACTCATTGAGCACCCCCTATGTTGCGTTACATGTCGCCGTTTTTTTAAACTTTATATTTTGACACACGGAGCTTTATATTGTCAACTCCTAACACTTTTATTTTTTCTCCTTTTTTTATGGATTCTCCGGATGGGTTGAAGGCGGTCCATATTTCTCCGGCTACAAAGACCTGGCCATCATAGTTTAGATCTGTTTCGGCCACGCCTATTTCTCCTATTAACGTAGACGCGCCTGATAAGGCTTTTTTATTATGGGTCTTTACGATATTCATCACAAGAAAGATGACAATTGTTGCTATGGATAAGATGAATGGAAGGATGATATTTAAAGATATTTTTATCCCCAAGAAGGATGAGTCTACGAGCATGAGGGAGCCTATAAGCATAGAGACTGCGCCTGTGAGCGTCATTAGGCCGAATGTGGCAGGGGTTAATGCTTCCGCGATGAAAAGGATGACGGCTAAAGCTATAAGAAGGAATCCGGCAAAATTTATGGGCAGCACAGCAAACCCATAGAATGCGAGGATTAGCGAGATGGCGCCGACGATGCCCGGGAAGATGACACCCGGATGCGTGAATTCAATAAATAGCCCGAGGAACGCCATCAGCATGAAGATATACGCGAGGTTCGGGTTGATGAGTGTGTTTAGGATATTCTGGCTTAAGGTAAGGTCAAAATAAATGAGCCTGGCGTCTTTTATATTTAAAGTGATAGTTTTTTCCGGGAAGGAGATCATCCGGCCGTCAAGTTTTTTAAGCAGGTCGGGAAGATCATTTGCGATAAGGTCAATGACCTTTTTTTCAAGGGCTTCTTTTTCCGTGGCTGAAACACTTTCAAGCACAGCTTGCCTTGCCCAATCCGCATTGCGGTTCCTGTTCTTGGCGATAGCGGTTATCCAGGCGAGCGTATCGTTCATTATTTTGTCTTCCATCGGGCTTTCGGAACCTTCAATTTTTTTCTCTGCGCTTTTGGACTTTTTGCGGTTGAGCGCGTCCGTAAGTTCTTCTATAGATCTTTTTAGAGAGCGCGAGCTTCGTTCACTTCGTTCACTTTTGTCGCCTTCACCAAGTATCACCGGATGCGCGGCGCCTATATTGGTGGAAGGGGCCATAGCGGCAACGTGGGACGCAAGAGCTATAAAGACGCCTGCTGAACCCGCGCGCGAACCGCTGGGCGCTATATAGGTTATGACCGGCACAGGTGAGTTCATGATCTTTTTTACGATGGAGCGCGTGGATTCAAGGAGGCCTCCGGGCGTGTCCATGATCAGGATCACGCCTGCATAATTTTCTTTTGAGGCTTTGTCAATGCCTTTTGAGATATAATCCGTGATAACGGGCCCGATGATCTTATTGTCTAACGTTAAGACGAGGAGGTTGCCGTTGGTTGAGCTCTGGAATGGCGCGGCATAAGACGCGCAAATAACCAGAAGTAATGCCGCTATTATAAGAATGGTTTTTTTTGTGGCTTTCATCGTCTGAACTCCGTTTTGATGGCCGGGTGGTGGAAGTAAAAAATAGCCAGCAAGTGGTAGATGCAGGAAATGGCGTTTTTAAGGCTTAAAGGCACGGTTGTCTCAATGTCGCCGTTTAGCGTGATGATTTTGGTAAAAATGAGTATTTTACTTAAGATGATCCACCCCGCAAAAAATATAAAAAGTTTTCTTGAATATTCCCACCGCATCAGGACTCCTGCGCCAAGCGAGGCTGAAATAAGGCTGCTTAAGACAACGAAGCCGAGCACGTTGGGCGGTTTTGTAGATATGCCGGCGTTGAGGCTGTGGGTTACAGCGATAAATGTCGCGGTACCTATGGCGATTTCTGTAAGCCCGAAAAAAAAGATACCTTTTTTAAACATGAGAGATGAGTGGGAGTGGTATTTTTTACTTGTCGTGAAACACTATTAATAGATACTTTCGCAAGCTATGTTGCTTGTCGCAACATCACGCTTGCTCAAGTATCCACCAAAATTTTCACTTGTCGTAGGACGCTCCGGACAGATACTTTTACTCGCGGCACGACTTGTCGTCGTGCTTTCGCTCGTTCAAGTATCCACCATCTTTTTGCTCTGCCGCAAAAAATATCTTGGTAGCAGATACTTTTACTCGCGGCACGACTTGTCGTCGTGCTTTCACTCGTTCAAGTATCCACCATCTTTTTGCTCTGCCGCAAAAAGATGGTGGAGCTGAGGGGGATTGAACCCCTGACCCCCTGCATGCCATGCAGGTGCTCTCCCAGCTGAGCTACAGCCCCATAAGTTGAGAACAATAATGTGCGCCGAAGGCGCATAGTCTAGCGAAATCCCGTGGCTATCTTTAAGCTATTTTAGCCATCGGGATCTAGTATAGGTATTGTACCTTTAAGTCCAATAATCATAGTATACATAGGCCTTATTGTCAACATTTTGCCCAACTAAAATAGGCATTGCCAATAAAATGGCTTTTTGGTATAGTTTTACATATGAAAAAACGCATATTAGTCATTGAGGATGAGCACGAAATAGCGCTTATTATAAAAATGCGCTTAGAAATCAGCGGCTATGATGTCATTCAGGCTTTTGACGGCCAGGACGGCCTTAAAAAGGCCAAGACATCGTCGCCTGACCTGATCCTGCTTGACTTAGTACTTCCTAAGATAGGCGGGGAGCAGATATTAAACGAACTTAAAGACAATGATAAATACAAAAGCATCCCTATCATCGTAGTGACAGGTTTGTCTCAGGATGCGTTCAGCATCAAAGATTCTATCTCAAAGGCGGATGCCTATTTTTTGAAACCCTTTGATAACGTAGAACTATTAGCTACTATCGCTGATTTTTTAAAGGGATCCGGCAATAACTAACGATGTATCTTGGCGTCCATGTTTCTACGAGCGGCAAAATCTACGAGGCTATAGACCGGGCGCAGGCCCTGGGCTCCACAGCGACCCAGATCTTCTCCAGGAACCCACGGCAGTGGCGCCAGCTGCAACTCAGCGAAGCTGATGCGCAAGAGTTCCGGCGCAGGCGCCTTGCCGGCAGCGTCAAAGTTGTTGCCGTGCATATTCCGTATCTTATCAATCTGGCGACCCCTTATGACGGCCTTTATGGTAAATCCATAGAAGCCTATGTTGAGGATATCCGCGAAACTGCGGCTTTAGGCGCTCAATATCTCGTGACGCATATGGGGAGTTTCAAAAACTCTACCATGGAAGATGGGTTGAAGCGTTTTATCGGGGCGCTGGATATCATCTTCCGCGAAACGAAAGGCCTAAAGCAGGTCAAACTGCTTTTGGAAAATACCGCAGGTTCCGGTAACTGGCTGGGCTATACGTTTGACCATCACAGGATCATTTTTGACAGCGTCAAAGATAACTCAAGGCTTGGTGTCTGCCTGGATACGGCGCATGCGTTCGCCGCAGGCATTGATATCCGCAAACCGGAAGTTTTTGATTCTCTCCTTGAGGAAATAGGCAATAAACTTGGGAAAAAAGCCTTGTTAGTCGTGCACCTTAATGATTCTATCGGCGCGTGCGGCTCGCTTATTGACAGGCACGATCATATAGGTAAAGGGCTTATAGGAATAAATGCTTTCAAGCATATAGTTAATCATCCGCGCCTCAAAACGCGGCATTTATCCTGGAAACGCCCAAAGATACTCCCGGGGCAGACAGGACTAACTTAAACAGGGTGCGTAGGCTTTTGAAGGCTTAATATGGAATTTGACTTCAAGCGCATAGAAGAGAAATGGCAGAAGGCATGGAAAGAGCGCAAGATCTATAAAGCTCAAAGCCTGCCCGATAAGCGGAAATATTATGTGCTGGAGATGTTCCCGTATCCTTCGGGAAGGATCCACATGGGCCACGTGCGCAATTATACCATAGGCGACGTAATAGCCCGGTATAAGATGCTGCGCGGTTTCAATGTCCTTCATCCTATGGGATTTGACGCGTTCGGCCAGCCCGCGGAAAACGCCGCTATTAAGAACGATATCGACCCCGGAGAGTGGACCCAGCAGTGTATTGATTGGATGAAGGAAGAATTATTCAGGATGGGGTTTTCCTATGATTGGGACAGGGAACTTTCCACGTGCCTGCCTGAATATTATAAGTGGAACCAGTGGATATTTTTAAAGATGCGCGAGATAGGGCTTGTCGTTAAAAAGGCCTCGCCGGTCAACTGGTGTCCGAGCTGCGCGACGACATTGGCGAATGAAGAAGTCGTCAATGGCGGCTGTTGGCGCTGTCAGACGACGGTTGTTGAGAAAGAACTTGAACAGTGGTATTTAAAGATTACTCTTTTCAGAGAAGAGTTGCTAGAGGGATTAGAGACGCTTAAGAACTGGCCAGATCGAGTTCGGGTCATGCAGAAGAATTGGATCGGCAAGAGTTACGGCGTTGAGATCTATTTTAAACTTGAGAACGGTGAGATTTTACGCGTTTTTACTACGAGGCAGGACACGATCTTCGGCGCGACTTATGTGGTCTTGGCTCCGGAGCATCCTTTAGTCAAAGAATTGATCAGCAATAAGCCACAGGAAAAAGAGATATTGAAGTTTATTGATAAAGTTGCGGCTGAAAGCAAGATGGAGCGCGTTGCCGGAGATGTCAAAAAAGAGGGTAAGTTCACCGGAGCCTATGCAATCAATCCGGTCAACGCAGAAAAGATGCCTATTTGGGTAGCTGATTATGTGCTCATGGAATATGGCACAGGCGCCATTATGGCTGTGCCTACGCACGACCAAAGGGATTTTCTCTTTGCTAAGGATAATAACCTGCCTATGCGCGTTGTAATTACTCCGAAAGATAAAGAATTGCGCGTTGATGATATGGTTGAAGCTTACGAGGACGAAGGTATTATGGTAAATTCAGGCATGTTCAACGGCTGCCCTAGCGCTGAAGGAAAAAAGAAGATAGCGCTCTGGATGGAAGAAAAACTGATGGGTAAGAGCACTGTCCACTGGCGGCTGCGCGATTGGCTTATTTCGCGCCAGCGGTATTGGGGCACGCCTATCCCAATTGTCTATTGTGAGGATTGCGGCGTCGTGCCTGTGCCGTACGAGGCGCTGCCCGTTGCGCTACCGAAAAACGTCAAGATTTCAGGTGAAGGCGGCAGTCCGTTGGGCAAGGTCAAAGAGTTTGTTGAGACGCAATGCCCTAAGTGCCGCAAAAAAGCTCGTCGCGAAACAGATACCATGGCGACCTTTTTTGACTCTTCGTGGTATTTTCTGCGTTTTTGTTCACCAAAAAACGCCAAGCTTCCTTTTGATCCGTCTGAGGCGAGTTATTGGATGCCCGTTGATCAATATATCGGTGGCATTGAGCACGCGGTGTTGCATCTTTTGTACTCTCGTTTTTTCACAAGATCTCTCAGCAAGTTAAACTTGTTGAATATGGTTCGCCCGGAGCCGTTTGACCGGTTGCTCGCGCAGGGCATGGTATTAAAAGACGGCGAAGTTATGTCTAAGTCCAAAGGCAATATCGTGGATCCCGACGAGATAATTAAAAAATACGGGGCCGATACCCTTCGCTTGTTCATTCTTTTTGCGGCTCCGCCTGAGGCCGAGCTGGACTGGAATGAAACGGGCATGGACGGCGCATGGCGTTTTCTATGCCGCGTCTGGCGCCTGGTAGAGGGCTTGTCTAAAGATAAGGGCCGATCGTTGCCCGGGCATCATTTGAGCGTCACCAAAAAGATGCACAAGACGATAAAAAAAGTCACTCAGGATATGGAGGGCGGTTTTAAGTTCAACACGGCGATATCCAGCATTATGGAGCTGGTCAACGAACTTTACAGATTATCCGAACAAGAACAGAAGTCCAAAGAGGCCGCGGACGCACTGCGGGCTATTGTGGTATTATTGGCGCCTTTTGTGCCTCATATTTGCGAAGAGATGAACCATATGTTAGGACAAAAAGAAAGCGTGTTTATGGCCTCATGGCCGTCTTTTGATGAAGCTCTTATAAAAGAAGACGAAGTGAGCTACGTAATCCAGGTCAACGGTAAGGTGAGGTCTAAGGTCAATGCCGGTGCAGAGGCTACCGAAGAAGATGTCAAGGCCTTAGCCTTAGGTGACCCAAAGACAAAAGAATGGCTTAAAGGTGTCAGCGTCAAGAAGATCATCGTCGTGCCAGGAAGATTAGTCAGCATAGTGGCTTCATGATCCATCTCACCCTTCAAGAACGCAAGGTCATTTTATTTCTGTCATTTCTTTTTATTCTGGGGTTGGGTTTAAGCGTCTTGAAGAAAACAACGGGTTGTAATTTCTGTCTCATAGATATATATTCGCGCAAGACTGAGCCTGCGGCTCTAGACTTAAATCTGGCTACGCGTCAGGAGTTGATCGCATTGCCTGATATAGGGGAGAAGACCGCAGATGCCATCATAGCCGCGAGGGTCAAGCCTGGCGGATTCAAGGATCTGGCTGAACTTAAAAATATCAAAGGCATCACAGATGCCAAACTGAAGCGATTGGATAAATATCTGTTTATAAGGTGATAGACTCCTTGCTTAAGCGCTCGTTCCGATATATCGGGACCACGCAAGCTTCGGAGTTTCCGCCTAAGGCGGATCCGCCTCCTGCGGAAATTTTAGTTGTAATGAAAAATACCTACAATAGGCAAAATTAAGGAGAACAATATGACTTTAT
>JAZDLG010000079.1:0-33867 GCA_043802125.1 Candidatus Omnitrophota bacterium | reverse complement strand
TTGGGCGGAAGCTTCTTCTAAAGCCATAAGGAAGGAAGTAGAGGCGATGGGCCTTGAGATCATAGAGCCGCCTTTTGAGGTCAATTTTGTTCCGAGCCAAGAGGAGTTGAGCAAATTAGAAGAATATGCTAAAGTAATCGTCCAGGCGGTTAAGGGTTAATAACAGGATAATGAGGTAGTTATCTAACTAAGGAGGTAGTCATGGGAGACAGATTCAGGAAGACATCGGGAGTGGATCTAAAAGAGATCATCGCGGACTTAAACAAGGTTTATTGCGATGAGTGGCTGGCTTTTTACGCCTACACGTACGCCGCGCAGGTAGTGTCCGGAAGCGGCTACGAGGACATGCAGGAGTTTTTAGAGAAGATAGCCAAAGATGAATTAGAGCACCAGTCAGAGTTAGCTGACATGATCGTTAAGCTCGGCGGGATGCCGACGGTCAATTTTAACGATATAGAGAAGAACGCGAACGCGCCTTTTCCGATGCCGCCAAAGAAGACCGATGATTACGATAAGATCATTGAGTTTGTTTTGGCAGCGGAAGGCGGAGCTATTGAGGCATACAGGAAGATAGCCAAGAAGACGTTAGGCAAAGAAGACATTGTCTATCAGTTAGCGGCGCATATTTTAGGCGAAGAGGTCCAGCACGAAGAGATGTTTGAGAACCTTAAATAAATTGAAGAGAGACACTTAAGGGGGTTTGAAATGGCAAAAGTTGTTGTTGATGCGTCAACATGCGTTGGTTGCGGGCTTTGCGAACAGAATTGCCCTGATGTCTTTCAGGTCAAGGACGACGGCATCGCTTACGTCAAATCACAGGCTTGCGATAGCTGTAATTTAAAAGAGATAGCAGAAATGTGCCCTGTTAACGCTATAACAGTAAGTTAGTTTGCGCGAAGCCCTTTTCTATAAGAATACCGGCGGCACGAGAGTCCAGTGCTTTCTTTGCCCTCACTCCTGCGTGATCGGCGATAACAAGACAGGTTTTTGCGGCGTGCGCGCGAATAAAGGCGGAAAACTTTATGCCGCTAATTATGGCCGCGTCTCTTCTGTGGCGTTAGACCCTATAGAGAAGAAACCCCTTTATCACTTCCATCCGGGTTCTTTTATACTTTCGGCAGGGAGCGTCGGCTGTAATCTTTCTTGTCTTTTTTGCCAGAATTGGAGTATTTCCAAGGAGGTCCAGTCGCCCACTGAGCCCATGGAGCCGCAGTCTTTAGTCAGCCGCGCGCAGAAATTAGATTCTTTCGGTATCGCCTATACGTATAATGAGCCTTTTATCTGGTATGAATTCGTCCTTGAGACTGCCAAACTCGCCAAGTCAGCCGGATTAAAAAACGTGCTCGTAACCAATGGTTATGTCAGCCCGGAGCCTTTGGGCGAGATGCTGCCGTATATTGACGCGATGAACATTGACCTGAAGTCTATCCGCGACGGATTTTATAAAAAAGTCTGCTCAGGCAGTGTCGGGCCTGTTCTAGAGACTATAAAGACCTCCGCTAAGAATTGTCACGTTGAATTGACGAATTTGATAATCCCGACGTTGAACGATACAGAGGAAGAGCTTTCCGAGCTCGTAGGCTGGATATATGATAACGTCGGCGAGCTTTGCCCGCTGCATTTTTCAAGGTATTTCCCCTGCTACAAGATGACCTTGCCTCCGACCCAGCTTTCTACCCTAAAGAGGGCAGAAGAGATCGCCAGAAAAAAACTAAAACACGTATATTTAGGGAACATCTAAGCAGTACCTGAATGAGACAAATCAAACAGGACAGTTTGTCTCATTGCTTGGTTTTTGTGTCGGGTACAAAGTTGATGAGGCGGGCCTGTTTTTTCAGGTTTTCGGAAAAGTCGTTAAACACTTTATTGCGCTTGGTCTCAAGCAGTTGTTTTGAGAAGTCGTCTTTTTCTTTTTTGAATTTTTCTTCGTCAAACGGTATGGTTTCTATGGATTTGATGTCGTAATAGCCCTGTTCCAATTCTATGGGGCTTTCGTGCGCGGCGTCTTTGGCGAGCTTGAAGGCCGCGTCTTTTAAGGGTTGGGCTAGCCCAAGTTCTGAGATATATCCTTCGTGGGCAAAGAGCGGTGTTTCTTTAATGGTCAGGTCGCTTTCCTGTGCGGCTTTTTCAAATGACATGGACTTTGTCTTGATGCTGTTTAAGAACTTTTCTGCATTGTTAAGGGCTATCTCTTTGGATCTTTCGTTTAACAGCGCGTCTTTTGCTTTATCTTTTGCCTCGGCATACGCGGGGATGTAGGCATCTTTCTTTTCTTTGACCATAAAGATATAAGCCCCTCTGGGAGTCTCTACCACCTTGCTTAAGTTGCCGGCTGGTAGATCAAAGAGTACGTTTGAGAGTTGGGGCATCCAGCCTAATCCAGGGATAGGGTCTTCAAAGCCAAAAAGCCCTGTTTCTTTGACCTCAAGGTTTTCTTCTTTTGCCGCCGCTGCCAGGCCTTTGGCTTTGGCCAGCGCATAGGCTTTTGTCAGTCTTTCTTTTATCTTTGTTTTTTCGTCTTCGCTGGACTCTTCCTTGAATTCTGCTCCGCAGTAACTTACGTTGATCTGGGGCGGGACCTTGAACTTTTCTTTTGATCTCTCGTAGTAAGCTTGTGTCCCGTCTTCGGTTATCGAGACTTTGTCTTTGTAGCCCTTGACAGGAAAGAAGACGTATTTGACGCGGGTCTGCACGTTGATCTTCTCATATTCTTGTTTGATCTCTTCGTCGGATATTGTGACGCCTTCCGTCACTTCTTTGAAGAGTTTGGCCATGGAGAGGTTTTCACGCAGTTGTTCTTCAAAGGCCCTGGGCTGCATGTTCAATGAATACCTTAAAAACAGGCCATATGCCTGCGGGTCAAAGTTGTTGTTTTTCTGCAAGAACGGCATATTCGTAAGAGTGGCTATGATCTCGGGGTTTGTAGCTTTTAGCCCGCGGCGCTTGGCCTCGTGAAGAAGGATGAGCCGTTCCCAGGCGGCCTGCGTCGGATTGAAAAATGCCGCGGCTATCTCATTGGCCTTTTCGCCATACTGGAGTTTCAACTGGGTGTTCCAGGCAAACAGGGCTTGGCGGAAATCATCAAAACTCACCTTTTTGCCGAAAATGACTCCGGCGTAGTTAGGCGTTTTGTTCTTATCAATGGAACTGGCAGAACCCCATATGACAAAAGCCGGGATGATTATGGCCGCCAGTACATAGAATATGCGCTTCGCGACCTTTTTCCTTCGTAGTAGTTTCAGCATAATTGTTTCCTATTATACACGCCAATTTTTCCTTTACAAAGCAAATTTTCAAATGTATAATGCCCACGCTATGATAAAGAAAGAAGAGAAGAAATTAAAATTAGGTATACCTAAGGGGAGCTTAAGCGAAGCTACCATAAAGATGTTCGCGAAGGCCGGTTTTAACGTGGTTGTAAGCTCCCGTTCCTATATACCTACCATCAATGACGCTGAGATAGAACCTATCATGCTCAGGGCTCAGGAGATGTCCCGTTACGTGGAAGACGGGGCCCTGGATTGCGGCATAACGGGTAATGACTGGATCTTGGAGAACAAGTCAGAAGTCTTAAAGCTCGCTGATCTGGCTTATGCCAAACAGGGCATGAGCCCCGTGCGCTGGGTCCTGGCAATACCCGAGAACTCCGACATCAGATCCGTAAAAGACCTTGAAGGCAAAAGGATAGCCACTGAACTTGTTGAGGTCACAAAAGATTTTTTAAAAAAGAACAACGTCAAAGCCGACGTGGAATTCAGCTGGGGCGCGACCGAGGTTAAGGTGGCGGTAAAACTGGTTGATGCCATCGTTGAACTGACGGAGACGGGTTCCAGTCTGCGCGCGCATAACTTAAAAGAGATAGCCACTATTTGCACTTCAACCACGCAGTTCATCGCCAACAAGAAAGCCTGTCAGGATGCATGGAAGAAAAAGAAGATGGAGCAGATAATCCTTCTGTTAAAAGGCGCCATTGAGGCGGAAGGCAAGGTCGGGCTGAAAATGAATGTGCCGGCCGCAAAGTTAGATGATCTGTTAAAGCTTTTGCCTGCATTGAAAAAGCCGACGATATCAAGCTTATCGGATAAGAAGTGGGTAGCCGTAGAGATCGTGGTTGAAGAGCGCCTTGTGCGCAAGATGATACCGGCGCTTAAAGATGCAGGGGCTGAGGGCATCATTGAGTACGCTTTGAACAAGTTGATACAATAAGGATCAATAAGGATCAATAAGGAGCAGAAGTATGCCTTGCGGAAGAAAGAGAAAAAGAAGAAAGATCAAGACGCACAAAAGGAAAAAGATGCGTCGCAAACTCCGTCACCTCAAGAAGAGGGATTGGGGATGAGGCGCGGCCGCCGCAAAAAGGCATTGGCGGGCTTTTTGGCGTGGTTTTGATGTCCTGCAAAAAAAGATCAGCGCTGTTTTTGTGCGGCGGTGTCCTGGGTTTGATTTTGTGTTCGTGCGCCACGAACTCCTATAGCCTGTATTTAAAAGGGCTTTTGAGCGACAGGTCAGGAGACATTGAAGAAGCCGTCGCTTTTTACCGAAAAGCCCTGAGCCATGACGGCCGGGAGCCGTCATTCCACCTACAGTTGGGGCTGGATTACATAAGGCTAAAGAAATTTAAAGAGGCTGTAGCCGAATTTGAAAAAGTTGTCAGCGTTTCACCCGATGATAATGATGCCCGCTATGTCCTCGCTCTGCTGTATGCGCAAGTTAATGATCTTAATAGGGCCTCTCAACACTACGAAAGCCTTCTCCAAAAGAACCTTAACGACAGGCGGACGAATATTCAGCTGAGACGTATTTTGTCTCAGCTATATTTTTTAGACAGGGAGCGCGTTAAAGCAAGAAAGCACTGCGTTGAGGCCCTGAAATTAGACCCGGTGGATGAGTCAGGCCTATATGTTTTGGCCATGCTTGATAACGAGGAAGGCCGCATCGCTGCCTCCATTGATGGTTTTAAGAAGGTCTTGACATATTATCCTGAAAATGCCGACGCGATGAATTCTTTGGCTTATCTGTATGCCGAACAGGACATAGAATTAGATAAGGCCATTGATCTGGCAGAGCGGGCTATAGAAAGCGAGCCGTCTAACGGCGCCTACTTAGACACTCTTGGTTGGATATATTTTAAGATAGGCGAGACGGACAAAGCGATAGAGTTTTTAGAAAAGGCTTCCAAGCTGATGCTTGACCCTGTTATCTTACAGCATCTTAAAGAGGCCCGGAACAGGAAGCGAGATGATGTTAGACTTAAAGAAGATCAGGGAGTTGGAAGAAAAGGCCCGTGAGATCCGTCTCATGATAGTTGAGATGCTGGCACAAGCCGGATCCGGCCATCCCGGCGGTTCGCTTTCCAGCGCCGACATCCTGACGTGTTTATATTATTCGGTCATGAGGCATGACCCTAAAAATCCCAATTGGCCTGATAGGGACCGTTTTCATCTTTCTAAAGGGCATTGTTGCCCGGCGCTGTACGCGGTCCTGGCGGAACAGGGGTATTTTCCGAAAGCTGAGTTGGCCGGTTTAAGAAAGTTCGGAGCTATGCTCCAGGGCCATCCGGACAGGCATACGCCCGGTATAGAGGTCTGCAGCGGTTCGCTCGGGCAGGGCCTGTCTGTCGCTTTAGGCATGAGCCTGTCCGCTAAGTTAGACGACAAAGACTACAGGGTGTATTGCCTTTTGGGCGACGGAGAGACACAGGAAGGCAATATCTGGGAAGCGGCAATGGCAGCGGCTCATTACAAGAGCGATAATCTTTGCGCTATTTTGGACTACAACGGTTTTCAGATAGACGGAAGGGTATCCGACGTCATGGATATTGAGCCGTTGGCTGATAAGTGGCGCGCTTTTGGTTGGTATGTACTGGAAATAGACGGCCACAATATGGCGGCCATTTATAAAGCTTTTTCTATCGCAAAGAATATCAAAGAGAAACCGGCTATCATCATCGCCAAGACCATCAAAGGCAAGGGCGTTTCTTTTATGGAGAACGTCGTTGATTTTCACGGCAGGGCGCCTTCCGCGGATGAAACGGGTTTAGCTAAAAAGGAATTGGGCAAGAAGTAATAGGAAGATATATGGCTGAGATGCTTTACGCGCGCGACGTCTATGGCAAGGCCTTGATAGAATTAGGCAAGAAGGATGCGAGCGTTGTCGTCTGCGACGCGGATCTTTCCGGCTCTACCCGCACCGCCTTGTTCGCAAAAGAATTTCCAAAAAGGTTTTTCAACTTTGGCGTGGCAGAACAGAATATGATGGCCACAGCCGCGGGCATGGCCAGTTGCGGCAAAGTCGTCTTTGTATCCACGTTTGCCATGTTTGCCTCAGGCCGCGCCTGGGACCAGGTGAGGAACACCATCTGCTACGGAGGCCTTGACGTTAAAATAGTCGCGACCCACGCGGGTATCACCGTAGGGCCGGATGGCGCAAGCCACCAGGCTTTGGAGGATATCGCGATCTTGCGCGCCATACCTAATATAAAAATAATCGTGCCGGCTGACGGCCCTGAGACTCGCGAAGCGGTCATTGCCGCGTTTGAGACAAAAGGCCCTTTTTATATCAGGCTGGGCCGGGCGAAAGTGCCGACCATAGAAGGCAGGCCGGGTTTTCAATTGGGCAAGGGCTGTTTGTTGCGCCAGGGATCCAGTGTGACCATTGTGGCCTGCGGCATCATGGTGCAGGAGGCTCTCGCGGCTTATGAGGCGCTGAGCAAGGAGAAGATATCAGCCCGGGTCATAAACATGCCGACTATTAAGCCCATAGATGAAGAACTGCTTATGGAAGCTGCTAGTTCTACCCGCGGGCTTGTCGTCTGCGAAGAGCATTCGGTCATAGGCGGCCTCGCTTCAGCGGTTTGTGAGGTATTGTCTGAAAAACACCCTGCCAGGGTCATTAAAGTAGGCGTAAAAAATAGATTTGGCCAATCCGGAGACGAAAAAGACCTCATGCGTGAATATCAACTGACGAGCGCAGATATTGTGTCCGCAGCCAAAGCGCTTCTATAAAGCAGCCATGGTTTCATCTACTAAAAGCCTTCTTTGCCATTGTCCTGCCAAGCTCAATCTTTTCCTTGATGTCATTAATAAAAGGCCTGACGGTTTTCACAATATCCTGACGCTTTTTGAGCGGATATCGCTTGCCGATACCATACGCCTGACGGAGATCAACAACGACGAGATAGTCGTTACGTCTTCAAGCGAAGATGTCCCCTGCGACCGGGGCAATCTGGTATATCAGGCAGCTGATCTGTTGAGGCGTTCGCAAGGCATTAAGAAGGGCGTTAAGATAGACCTAAAAAAAGAGATCCCTGTGGGCGCCGGCCTTGGCGGAGGCTCAAGCGATGCCGCCTCAACTCTTATGGGGATCAACAAGCTTTTTGGTTTGAAGCTTAGCAAAGGCACTCTTGTCTCCTATGCCAACAGGCTTGGCAGTGATGTGGCATTTTTTTGCCTGAATAAGAGATTCGCTATAGGCAAGGAGCGCGGAGGAGAGCTCGGGCCCGTAGCAATACCCAATAGCCTTATTTTTTGGCATATTTTATTCGTTTTACCCATAAAAATAATGACTAAAGACGTTTACGGGCTTTGGGATAAGCTCCAAAACAGCAAAAAAAGTTTAAAGTTGACAAAAAAACCTCACGATGTTAATATACTAATCTCTTATTTGAAGAGAAATGATGTTTCTTCGCTTAACCGAAATATCTACAATCAGTTAAGCGAAACAGTAATGAATTCATATGGTTTGGTTTCTGGATTAAAAACCGATCTTTTAAAATCAGGTTTAAAAAACGTGCACATGTCCGGGAGCGGCCCTGCGCTTTTTACAACATTTAAAAAACAAAAAGAAGCGCAGGCGGCTTTTGAAGATATGACTCACCGGTTTTCACATAGATGCAGGATTATTCTGACAAGTACCTCGTAGAGGTATAAACGGAGGCCAGCTATGGATATTACTGAAGTTCGGATATTTCTTAAAGATAGCCCTGACAAGAAGTTAAAGGCTTATGCCACAGCGACTTTTGATAATGCCTTTGTTGTAAGAAATATTAAAGTGATTGAAGGCGGCACAGGGTTGTTTATCGCCATGCCGTCCAGAAAACTTAAAACCGCTTGCCCTAAATGCGGATTCCGCAATGAAGTCAAGAGCAAGTATTGCAATCAGTGCGCCGCGCAATTACCCGCTGTTTTGAGGCCCGTGGCAGCCGTTGAACATGAAGGCATTGGGGCGCAGTCTGAACACCGGGATATAGCTCACCCTATAACCCAGGCCTTTAGAGATTATCTCCAGAAGAAAGTATTAGAGGCTTACGAGGCTGAAAAAACAAAAAGCCCTGCCCCTGCTTCAAAGATTTCAAGCGATAGCGAATTTTAATATTGGGTTTAAGAATTGCCCGGTAGTGTAATTGGTAACACTCCAGAATTTGGGTCTGGCTTTTGAGGTTCGAGTCCTCACCGGGCAACTGATATTCTTATGATACTTTACGAAGAAGTATTCCGGGCGTTTCAGAAACAAAAAGTCAAATACGTCCTTGTCGGGGGGATAGCGGTTAATCTCCTTGGTTCTTTGAGAAGTACGGCTGACATGGATATTCTTGTTGAGATGAGCGGTGAGAATCTAAAGAAAGTCGTGAGCATCCTGAAGAAAAAAGGATACCGTGTAAAACAGCCGGTTGATCCCATGGGGATAGCCGATGCAAAGACGAGATACGACTGGATACACAATAAACACATGAAGGCCTTTAATTTTTATAAAATGGATGAAATGAAAGAAGTGGATATTATCATAGAATCGCCTGTCTCTTTTGAGAGCGCGAATAAAAACGTTGTCCGGATAAAGATAGGCGATATTATATTGCCAGTCATATCAATAAACAATCTCATAAAAATGAAAAAGGCTGCCGGGCGCGATGTGGATAAACTTGATATTGAAGAACTGAAAAAAATTAAGTATCTAAAAAGGCGCAATGATTTTTAAGTGGGAAAGCCAAGAACAAAGATTACAAAGATTTATGAAGATCTCACCTAAGAATAAGCTAGAGTGGCTTCGTCAGATGAATGATTTTTTGCGCAAGGCGTCTACGAAAAAGCAGAGAGATTTTTTTTGGTGTTTGAGAGAAAGCAGGTAGTTCTTAAGATGTCAAAATTTTGCGTAATAATCTTGGCGGCGGGCGAAGGCAAGCGCATGAAGGCCTCTGTACCGAAGGTCCTTTGCGAGATCTGCGGCAAGCCCATGGTGCAATATGTGGTAGAGGCGGCAAGCCTGATCAAACCTAAGAAGATAATCGTCGTGATAGGGCGAAAGCGCGCTCAGGTAAAAGAAATTTTGGGAGGCAATGTGCGCGTCGCCTATCAGGAAAAACCGTTGGGCACGGCTGATGCCGTTAAGGCGGCGATAAAAGATATACCGGCTGACGCAAAAGACGTCATCGTGCTTTACGGTGACACGCCCCTGATCACCGATGAGACTATCCGCGTTCTTTATGATTTTCATACCTCAAAGAACGTTTCATGCACGGTGTTAACGACATTTTTGGATAATCCCGGGGGTTATGGCCGCATCTTGCGCAACGAGGCCGGGCAGCTGGTAGGTATTATTGAAGATAAGGACGCCAACTTCCAGCAAAAAAATATACGCGAAATAAACACCGGGATGTATTGTTTTAAAAAAGACGATCTCCTGGAAGCGCTTAAATATGTAAAGCCCGCAGCTAATACGGCTGAGTTTTACCTGACGGATGCCTTCAGCTGGCTTTTTTCAAGGAATAGAAAGATAGACGCCTGCGTAGTTGATACGTCCCAGGAGGTCTTAGGGGTCAATTCTCAGGGCCAACTCCTGGAAGCCGCAGAGATCTTAAGAAAGAGGGTCTTAGAGAGGTTTCTTGAGGCCGGGGTGCGCATCGCGGATTTCAAAACGATCTTTATTGACGCATCGGCCCGGATAGGCCCGGGCACAAAGGTTTTTCCTTTCACGGTAATAGAAAAGGGAGTTTGCGTGGGAAAAGACTGTAGCATAGGGCCTTTCTGCCACTTGCGCCAAGGGGCTGTTTTAAAAGACAAGGTCTCCGTAGGGAATTTCACGGAAATAAAAAATTCTTATTTAGATGATCTTACCCGCGTGCGCCACGTAAGCTACATCGGCGATACCAAAATAGGCAAGAAAGTCAATATAGGCGCGGGTACGGTAGTCGCTAATTTTGACGGCAAGAAGAAGAACAAGACCATAATCAAAGACAAGGCTTTTGTGGGATGTGATACGGTACTTATCGCGCCTGTTGTCATAGGAAAGAACGCTATCGTGGGCGCGGGTTCTGTAGTCACCAGGGACCATAACGTGCCAGACGGCGCTTTAGTCGTCGGCGTTCCGGCCAGAGAGATAAAAAAGAGGAAGAAACCATGAATAAACTAGAGATATTTTCGGGAAATGCTAATCCGCAGTTAGCCAAGGATATCTGCGCGGAGTTAGGCAAGCAGTTAGGCGGGATGATGGTGGAAAGGTTCAGCGAAGGCGAATGCCGCGTCAAAATAGACGACAACGTCAGAGGCAAAGATGTCTTCATCGTGCAGCCGACGTGCCCTCCGGTCAACGAAAATCTTATGGAATTGCTGATCATTATTGACGCGCTGAAACGCGCTTCCGTCGGAAGGATCACGGCAGTGGTGCCTTACTACGGCTACGCGCGCCAGGATAGAAAAGACCAGCCTCGCGTGCCTATTTCAGCCAAACTCGTGGCCAACCTTCTTACCGTAGCCGGCTCTGACAGGATCCTGACCATGGACCTGCACGCCGGCCAGATCCAGGGATTTTTTGATATACCTCTTGACCACCTATTCGCCGTAAACGTTTTTGTAGAGCATATCACCAATAAACTTAAACTTAAAGATTTCGTGGTCGTCTCACCCGACGTCGGCGGTATTAAGACGGCGCGGGCGTACGCCAAACGCCTGGGCGCAGCTCTTGCTATAGTTGACAAGCGCCGCGTATCTCCGGAAAAAGCCGAAGCTATGAATATATTAGGCGAGGTCGCGGGCAAGAACGCTATTCTGGTGGATGACCTGGTAGCTACAGGCGGTTCTCTTCTGGAAGCGGCACACGCTTTAAAAAAGGCCGGCGTCAAAAAGATATACGCCGCCGTGGTCCATGGCGTGCTCTCGGGCGATGCCATGAAAAATGTTGAGAATTCTATTTTAGAGGAATTGATCATTACCGATACCATCCCTCTGGAGGATCATAAGAAGCACCCCAAGATAAAAGTTTTGACCGTTGCTCCGCTTTTAGCGGAGGCGATAAAAAGGATACACAGGGAAGAGTCTATCAGTTGTTTATTTGACTAAATTTGACACCCCGCGCTAATCGGCACCTCTGGCACCCCGCGCAAATGGAGGCGCGGGTGTGCGCTTGGTAGCGCAAATTGGGCCAGTGTTCGGCCAGTGCCGAAAATTGGGTCGGTGTTGTGTTTTCTACACAAGGAGAAAAAATGGAAGCTATTTATTTGGACACATCAGTCCGCGAAGATGCGGAGATCGGCAAGAGTCATCTTCTGCGTAAGCAGAATGTTGTGCCATGCGTCGTATATGGGGAAGGAAAAAAGACTCTTTCTCTAAAGATAGACAGAGGGCATTTGGTCAAGTTCATGCACGCCCATCACGGCGGCGAGAACATAGTCATCACGCTTAAGGTGGCATCGCCCGAGAGTAAGAAGGCCCAGGAAAAAGCTGTTTTGATAAAAGAGATACAGAAGCACCCGGTGAGCGGTGATATACTTCATGTTGATTTTAACGAGGTATCTTTGACAAAGCGCATTGTGGTCAAGGTCCCTATCGCGAGCTCGGGCGAGCCAGTAGGCGTCAAGCAGGAAGGCGGCTCGTTAGAGCATATCCTCTGGGAAGTAGATGTGGAGTGCTTACCTACGCAGATCCCGGGTAAATTAGAGATAGACGTAACTAATTTAAAGATCGGTGATTTTATCACGGTCAAAGACCTTCCTGTGCCGGAAGGCGTTACAATAAAACACGATATTGAGGCATTGGTCTTTTCCGTGATGGCTCCTATGAAAGTGGAAGAGGCTGTTGCTACTGAAGCAGGCGCGGGCGCAGAAGGCGCAACCGGCGCTGAACCTGAAGTTATAAAGAAAGAAAAGAAACCCGTAGAAGGCGAAGAAGAAGAAGTCAAAGGCAAGAGCGAACCCAAGCCAAAAGGCGAATCCAAAGAGAAGTGAAATTAATCATCGGATTAGGTAATCCCGGCGCTTCGTATAAAGCGACACGCCATAACGCCGGAGCGATGGCGGTTGAGAGGCTGGCAAAAAAAGAAAAGCTTTTTTTTAAGGCAAACCGCTCTTTTAAAAGTTATATTGCCACAGGAAAGATAAACAACGAGCCTGTTTGCCTGGCGCTTCCTCAGACTTTCATGAACCTTTCAGGAGAGGCGGTTGAGGCGCTGGTAAAAAAAAGGCGCATAACTCATCATGATGTTTTGATCGTATATGATGACGTAAACCTTCTTTTAGGCCAGATCAAGGCCAAACCTAAAGGGAGCGACGGCGGGCATCACGGCCTGGCTTCTGTCATTGAAAAACTTGCGGATAGCAATATCCCGCGCTTAAGATTTGGCATAGGCTGTCAAGGTTTAAGAGGCGACCTGACAGACTACGTGCTGTCAAGGTTTGACAAGGAAGAAGCCGGTATTGTTGAAAGTATATTAGAGAAGGCCTCAGAGGCCATCAAGGCCTGGGCCCTGGAAGGTATGGATAAATGCATGAATGTTTGCAATACATTAACTAAACGTTAGAGAGGAGCTTTAGTAAGCATGAAAAAATATGAAGCGATGTTTATTATCAAGCCGGATCTGAAAGACGAAGAGAAGACTTCTGTTATGAAGAGTATCAAGGAACAGATATCTAAACACCAGGGCACTGTCACGCAAGACCAACTTTGGGCTGAGAGAAGAAAGCTGGCATATGACATATTTCCCATCGGCGGCGGTACGAGGTTTAAGGAGGGGATGTATTATCTGGTGCATTTTGACAGCGATCCTTTGACTATCGCGACACTTAAAACGAATTACAGTCTTAACGAACATATCTTAAGATTTTTGATCTTAAAGTTAGAAGAGAAGAAACGCGCTTAGAGCGCGGCGTAGAGGGGGTTGTTATGGCGAATTTGAACAAAGTTTTTATCATCGGAAATCTGACGCGTGACCCGGAATTGCGCTATACGCCTGCCGGGACGGCTGTCGTAAATCTGCGCATGGCGACGAACCGCCGCTATAAAGATAAGACCGGCGAGGCCAAACAGGACGTATGTTACCTGACCGTGGTGGCGTGGGATAAACAGGCTGAGGTGTGCAACCAGTATCTCCATAAAGGAAGCCCGCTTTTCGTAGAGGGGCGGCTTCAATCAAGGTCATGGGACGGACCCGACGGCAAAAAGAGGTCAGTCCTTGAGATCCGCGCCGAAAGAGTCCAGTTCTTAGGCGCGCCTTCGTCAAAGACGGATGTCGTTACCGAAGACCATGCGGCGGTGACAGAGGAAAAAGCGGCAAGCGATGTTTTGAGCACCGGGCCTGATGAGGTGACGTGGGGCCAGGATACAGTAGAGGACGCAAGATAATCCACAAATTTAAGGAGAGATGATCTATGTTTCGTAAAGATGACCATAGTAGTCGTGGCAGAGAAGGCGGCGGTGGTTTTGGCGGCGGCAAGTTCGGCGGCAAGAGCGGCGGCAAGTTCGGCAGCAAGAGCGGCGGGCGCATGGGAGGCGGGCGAAGAGAAAAAAAAGATGACGTGCTTATGGCTCGCTTCAGAAAAAAGACATGCCGTTTTTGCGAAGAAAAGGTCAACGCCATAGATTACAAAGATTTAAAAAGGATAGAGCGTTTGGTCAGCGAGAGGGGCAAGATGCTTTCTCGCCGCGTAACGGGCAACTGCGCCAAGCATCAGAGGAAGGTTGAAGAGGCTGTTAAGAGGGCAAGGCTTATGGCATTGCTCCCATTTTTAAAAAAGTAACTGCGGATTGAGCTCATTAATGTGCGCCGAAGGCGCATCCAGTGAAATCCCGCGCAGGCGGGAGCGTTTAGTCATCGGGATCTATGGAGGTGCATCGTGATTAAAGTAATTTTAAGAGAAGATGTCGCAGGTTTCGGCAAAGCCGGAGAAGCAAAGCAGGTCAAAGACGGTTTTGCGAGGAATTTTCTTTTTCCGAAAAAGCTGGCTTTAGCCGCCTCCGAGGAGACTTTAAAACAGATAGAGCGAGACCAGAATAAGAAAGAGGCCAAAAAAGGGCTTGAGATAAAAAAGGCGCAGGAGGCTGCGCTGCGGTTGGCAGGCCTCTCGGTGACGATCACAGCCGAGGTGAATGAAGAAGAAAAACTTTACGGCAGCCTGAATGCCTCGGATATCGCCGCGGCCATAGCTGCTGAAGGCGTTGAAGTCAACAAGAAGGCAGTAGTATTGGAGACACCCATAAAAGAGCTGGGTATCTACGATATAGAGGTAAGGCTCCACCCTGAAGTGACTTCCAAGATCAAGGTTTGGGTCGTTAAGAATTAATTTTGTAAGGTAATATGAAGAGGAACCCGAAACGTCCGGATAAAGAGGCTCCCGCGCACGGCCTTTTTTTGGAAAAACTCCCTCCGCAGAACATAGAGGCGGAGATGGCGGTCTTGGGCTCCATGCTCATAGAGGAAGACGCTATCTCTTTAGTCCTTGAGATCTTAAGCGAAGACAACTTTTATAAGGACAGCCACCGTAAGATATTTTCAAGCATCGTCAATCTTTACGATTCGCGCAAGGCCGTGGATCTTATCACGCTGGTAGAGAAACTCAAAAGCGACGGCGCGCTTGAAGAAGTCGGGGGCGCCAGCTATCTGACAGGCCTGACCAATGTAGTGCCGACAGCGGCTAACATCGTACACTACGCCAAGATAGTCAAAGAAAAAAACATCTTAAGGCAGCTCATCCATAATGCCACTCAGATAGTCACTGAAGCTTACGGGACAGACGAAGATGTTAATGCCGTGCTTGACCGCGCGGAAAGAATGATATTCAGGATCTCCGATGACCGCATTGGCAAGGTCGGTTTCACGCCTATCAAAGAAATCATAAAAGACAGTATTGAGGCTATTGATAAACTTTATCAGAATAAGGCTCATGTGACAGGTGTTGCCAGTGGTTTTACGGATTTTGACATCAAGACCGCCGGGCTTCAGCCCTCAGACCTTATCATCATCGCGGGCCGCCCTTCTATGGGAAAGAGCGCGTTTGCTATAAATATCGTAGAGCACGCCAGCATCAATGATAAGCTCCCGGTAGCTTTTTTCAGCCTTGAGATGTCAAAGGAGCAATTAGTCCAGAGGTTGTTATGTTCTCACGCCAGAGTTGACGCCCATAAAGTGCGCACCGGTTATCTGTCCGCGCAGGATTGGCCTCTTTTGACCGCCGCAGCCGGAAAACTTTCTGAAGCGCCCATTTTTATAGATGATACAGCCGGCATTTCGGTCCTTGAGCTTCGTGCCAAAGCACGACGCCTGAAGTCTCACCACGATATTAAACTGATCGTCTTAGATTATCTCCAGCTGATGCGAGGCGGGTCTAACCTTGAAAACAGGCAACAGGAGATCTCCGAGATCTCAAGGTCGCTTAAGGCATTGGCAAGGGAGTTGAACGTTCCGGTTATAGCGATAAGCCAGCTTTCGCGCGCCGTGGAAAGCCGCACTGACCACAGGCCCCAGCTCTCGGACTTGAGGGAGTCCGGCGCCATTGAACAAGACGCGGATGTTGTCGTCCTTCTTATGCGCGAAGAGTATTATAACGCAAATGAACAGAACAAAGGTTCAGCGGATGTCATCGTCGCCAAACAGCGTAACGGCCCTGTTGGCACGATCAAGCTTTCTTTTATCAAGGAATATACGCGATTTGAGAACTACGCGGCCCTATGAATGTGTTGACTTTGGGTTTTGGCTGCCTTATAATTATAAAAATAATATGATGCGTAAAAAAATATATCCTCTTATTTGCCTGATCGCTTTATCCGTCGTTTTTTCTTCAGTTGTTTTTGCGCAACATGAAGAGCCTGCAAAAGATACGCAAACTTCGAAGAAAGTCAAGGTTATTGAAGTCACGGGCAACAAAGCGATAAGCACGCCTACTATTATGGCCAAGATCAAGACGCGTGTTGGCCAGCCCTACTACGCGCAGGCCTCGCGGGATGACATCAAGAGACTGTACGAAACCGGTTTCTTCTCGGACATAAGTTTAAGCCTGGTGGATCACGAAGGCGGGCTTAAAGTCATTTTTAAAGTTGAAGAAAGGCCGGTCATAGAAGAGATCAGAATAGAAGGCAATCGCAAAGTCTCCCGCAGTATCCTTATGCAGAAGCTCAAGTCAAAAATGGGGCAATATCTAAACTTGGCGCTTTTAAAAGAAGATATAGCGGCTCTTAAGAAAGAGTATGAGAGGCACGGCCTTTTGGATATTTCAATTGAACACACCATAGATACCGATCCCAATACGAATAAGGCCAAGATCACAATAGTAGTCGTTGAAGGCCGGCAGATAAAAATACGCAAGATATACATAGATAATAACTTTTGCTTCTCCGATAAAAAGATCATAAGCCTGATAAAGACAAGAAAAGCAGGATTTTTGAGCTCTGGTTTCTTTAAAGAAGACCAGTTCAGCGATGATCTTGAGCGCATTAAGGCCTTTTATCTCAAGAACGGTTACCTTGATGTCAAGGTAGACTACAGGATAGACTACGACGCTAAAAAAAATATATACTTGCGTATTTTGATAGAAGAAGGCAAGCAGTATACAGTAGGCAGTATTACTATAAGAGGTTACGAGAAGTTTTCCGAGTCCCAGATCAGGGATAGCCTTAAGGCGTGCCTGGCAGGCGGCGTATTCACCTATGATGCTCTAAGGGAGGATGTCGCCAATATACAGGGGTTTTATTTCGGTAAGGGGTATATATTCGCGCAGGTGAAAGAGTCAACAGCCCTGGATTCGGTGTCGGGCAAAGTGAACATCACTTATTCCGTGGTTGAGAACCAAGAAGCTTACGTGGATCGTATTGAGATACGGGGTAATTTAAAAACGCTGGATAAAGTCATCCGCCGCGAATTAAGGATAAAGCCGGGCGAGAGGTTTGACGGCGACAAGCTTAAACGAAGCAAAGAGCGGCTTTACAACCTCGGATTTTTTGAAGAGGTCAATTATGATACCTCTCAAGGTACACAAGCCGATCAGCGCAATCTCATCGTTGATGTTAAAGAAGCGAAAACAGGGTCTTTTAGTTTTGGCGGCGGCTACAGTTCCATAGATCAGTTCGTAGGGTTCGTTGAGATAGAGCAGAAGAACTTTGACTGGAAGAACTGGAACACGTTTACGGGAGCCGGCCAGAACTTAAAGCTGCGGGCTGAGATGGGGTCTGTCAGGCAGAATTTTGAATTGAGTTTTACTGAACCCTGGATGTTTGACCACCCTGTTGCTTTCGGTTTTGACCTTTACAAACGCGTTCACGATAAAAACAGCGACGTCGGGTATGGTTACGTAGAAGACAGGACAGGCGGCGATTTAAGAGTGAGCAAGGAGTTCACGGAATATATCAAAGGAGGCGCATCCTATCGTATTGAACAAGTTGATATATCGGATGTAGCATCAACGGCTACGCAAGACCTTAAGGATGAGCAAGGCAAAAAACTCATCAGTTCTCTTGAGTTTTTTCTGACGCGCGATACGACTGATAACGTCTTTAACCCGACGCGGGGCACTGTTATCAGCGGTTCTTATGAAATAGCCGGAGGGCCTTTCGCGGGTGATAAAAATTTTAATAAATTATTTACCCTGGTTTCGCAATACGTGCCTTTGTTCGGCAAGGGTGTGTTGCAGTTTGAAATACGGGGAGGCATAACTCAGGCTTTTGGCGATAGCGACAAGGTGCCCATTTATGAAAGATTTTATGCCGGCGGAGCCAATACTATAAGGGGTTATGAAGAAAGAAGCGTCGGGCCTATTGACCCCGTGACCCTTGACCCATTAGGAGGAGAATCCCTGCTCGTCGGAAATATAGAATATACCGTGCCGTTATTGGAGTTTGTCAAGGGAGCGCTTTTTATAGACAGCGGAAATGTATGGTCCAAGGCGCAGGATTTCGGCAATGGCGGATTTAAAACAGGCATTGGCTTTGGCGTGCGTATCAAGACGCCCATAGGGCCGCTTAAACTTGATTACGGCATTCCTTTGGAAATTCAACCCGGTAAAAATAAAAGAGAGGGAAGGTTCCATTTCAGTATGAGCCATGGATTCTAAAAAAAAGGAGGAGTAAGATGTTCAGGAGAAACGTAGTTTTGTCCGGGATAATATTGTTTTTAGCGATCTTTGGGCTTTCGTTGAACGCGTATGCCGCGGGCAAGATGGCTTATGTTGACTTATCGTCAACTTTTGACAAATATGAGAAGACTAAAGTCTATGATGACGCCCTTTCCTCAGTCCAGAGCGGCAAGGAAAAACAGTTGGAGCAGATATCCAACGAGATAAAAGCTTTGGAAGACAAGATGTCTTTATTGAGCGAAAAAGAGAAAGCTGCTAAACAGCAGGAGCTGGAAGGCAAGAAAAAGCAATTGACCCAGATGAGCCAACAGGTAGCCCTGGACCTAAGAAAAGAGCGCGACGAGAAGCTCAAAGAGATCCTCCAGGATATAGAAAAGGTCGTCCAGTCTTACGCGCAGAAGAACGGTTATGATTTTATTTTTAACGACAGAGTGCTTTTGTACGGCGCGGCCAGCGCGGACGTCACGCAGGATATAGTAGACCTATTGAACGGCGGATATAAGAATAAGCCCGCGGAAAAAGCCACAAAAAAGTAATATAGATGGAAAAGACTTTAAGGGAGCTCGCCTTATTTGTCGGCGGGCAGATCGTAGGCGATCCGGAAGTCAAGATCAGCGGCGTGCGCGGCATCAAAGAAGCTAAAAAGGGCGACATAACTTTTTTAGCGAACCGCCGCTATATGTCCCTTATAAATGAGACAGAGGCGAGCGCTATCATAACGCCTCTGGATATTGAATCCGCTTCCAAACCCATCATAAAGACACAAGACCCGTCTTTTGCTTTCGCTCAGGTTGTCGCTATGATGTATCCCGTAAAGCTCAAGCATCCCGTAGGGATCCATAAGACAGCTGTTGTTGCTAAAAACGCTAAGTTAGGCAGAGGCGTTGCCGTTGGGGCGCACGCGGTCATTGAAGATGGAGCAGACATAGGCGACAACACTATTATTTATGCGGGTTGTTATGTCGGAGGTGATGTCAAGATAGGTTCAGGGTGTATCTTTTACGCCAATGTCTCTATCAGAGAAAGAGTATTGATAGGTGACCGTGTTTTTATACAGAGCGGCACAGTTATCGGCTCGGAGGGATTTGGTTACGCTAATGTCGGCGGGAAACACCGCCTTATCCCGCAGGTGGGGAGTGTGGTCATTGAAGATGATGTGGAGATAGGCGCTAATGTCACTATTGACCGCGCGCGTTTTGACAAGACCTTTATCGGCAAAGGGACTAAGATAGATAACCTTGTGCAGATAGCCCATAACGTCGTCATCGGCGAAAACAGCATTATTGTGGCTCAGGCAGGTATATCCGGCTCTACGCGCATAGGCAATAACGTCACCATAGCCGGACAGGCAGGCCTTGTGGGGCACATTGAGATAGGCGACGGCGCTATCCTGGCGGCCCAGGCAGGCATAACGAAATCCGTGCCGCCTAACACTTTTGTCTCAGGTTATCCGGCAAGGCCTCACAACGAGGCGATGCGTATTTACGCGGCCATGACGGGTTTGCCTGAGTTGGTCAAGAGTGTCCGTGAGTTGAAAAAGAAAGTCGCGGAATTAGAAGAGCAGATAAAGAAACAGGGGAAATAGAAGTGCAACAGACAATAGTTCGTGAAGTCTCGGTAGAAGGTATAGGGTTGCATACGGGCCATCCCGTGCGCCTTAAGTTCAAGCCCCTGGGAACCGGCATGGGTGTTGTGTTCCAGAGAGTTGACTTGCCCGGCAAGCCGATGATCAAGGCTGAGGTGAACTCACTTTTGTCAGTTAAAAAGAACCCGCGGCGCACGACCATTTCTTTTAACGATACCCAGGTGCAGACAATAGAGCACCTTATGGCTGCTTTGTACGGCTTGGAAATAGATAATATTTTAGTTGAGATAGATAATAATGAAGTGCCCGGCCTTGACGGCAGCACCCTTGGTTTCGTGGAAGCGTTAAAAAAAGCCGGCATCGTACAACAGGACGCCCAACGCAGGACTTTCAAGGTCACTTCAGCCATATGGGTAACAGACGAAGATTCTTCTATCGTGATATTGCCGTCATCGGATTTTAGGATATCTTATACCCTAAGCTATGATCATCCTGTTTTAGGCAGCCAGTATATGGATATCCGGGTTGATAGCGGTTCTTTTGAAAAGGAGCTTGCCCCGGCCAGGACATTCTGCCTTCAGGAAGAAGTTGACGCCCTTGTCAAAAGCGGCTTAGGCAAAGGCGCTAATTATGAAAATACGCTTGTTGTCTCAGACACCGGCGTCATAAAGAATAAGCTGCGTTTCCGGGATGAATTTATCCGCCACAAAATACTTGATCTGCTGGGAGATCTTTATCTATTGGGTATGCCTGTCAAAGGCCACGTAATCGCCGTCAGGAGCGGCCACACCCTGAACCTTCGGCTTGTTCAAAAAATAAAAGACCGGATGGAGCAGCAGTTGATGGTGGCCATCAGGTCCGTTGAAGGATGTTCTAAAGGCTCAGAGATAGACGCGACGACTATTATGAAGATCCTGCCGCACCGCTATCCGTTCCTTCTCGTAGACAGGGTCATTTCTATGGAAGAGGGCAAACGCGCTGTCGGCATAAAGAACGTGACTATTAACGATAATTTTTTTGAAGGGCATTTTCCCGGCAAGCCCGTCATGCCGGGCGTTTTGATAGTTGAGGCGATGGCCCAGGTGGGCGGTGTCCTCATGTTGAGCCCCGCGGAGAACCGCGGAAAACTTGCTTTTTTTATGGCTGCTAATAATATAAAATTCAGGAAACCTGTTGTGCCGGGCGACCAGTTGCGTATAGAAGTGGAAGTCGGAAAACTCCGCTCTAAGACCGGCCAGGTCGTGACGCGCGCTTTTGTGGACGGTGAAGTGGTTGCTGAAGCAGAGTTGATGTTCGCCCTGGTTGAGAGATAATGAAAATACATCCTACAGCCATGATCTCTAAAAAAGCGCGCTTGGAGCGCGGCGTGGAGGTCGGGCCATACGCTGTTATAGGCGCCGGCGTAAAGATAGCCAAGGGTGTCAGAATAGGTAGTTTCTGCGACGTTAAAAATGATGTCACGATAGGCGAAGGCACTCAGATATTTACGGGCGCTGCCATAGGGAACGTGCCGCAGGACTTAAAATATGACGGCGCTAAAAGTGCTATTGTCATCGGGGAGAATAATATCATCCGCGAATATGTCACAGTTAATTTAAGCACTACTGAGGGCAGCAGGACCGTTATAGGCAATAACAACCTCATCATGGCTTATAGCCATATTGCTCATGATTGCATAGTCGGCAGCCATTGTATCATAGCCAACGCCGGCACTTTAGCGGGCCATGTGACGTTAGAGGACAGGGTGGTAATAGGCGGCTTGGTCGCTATCCACCAATTTGTAAGATTGGGCACTATGTCCATAGTGGGGGGTTGTTCAAAGGTCGTCACGGACATCCCGCCGTATTCTACGTGCGACGGGCATCCCGCGAAATTTTACGGCCTTAACCTTATCGGATTAAAGAGGGCAGGGGTTTCAAAACAGGCCATCCATGCTTTAAAAGCGGCTTATAAGATATTTTTCCAATCCGGCCTTAATAAGAAGCACGCCATTGAAGAAATAAAAAAGAACCTTCCAACCTCTCCCGAAATAGACCATCTGGTTGAATTTATCTCTACTTCAGAACGCGGTATATGTCATTGAGCAAGCTTAACGGCATTAAAAAGATAGGCCTTATAGCCGGCAACGGTAAATTCCCTCTCCTTTTCGCGAAGGCTGCCAGACGCAATGGCATAGACGTCATTGCTGTTGCTATTAAGAAGGATACGTCGCCATGGATAGTGCCTTTGGTCAAGAAAGTACATTGGCTGACGCTTAAAGAGTATTCAAAGATGTTTGATATATTTAAGGAAGAGGGCATAAGCAAGGTCATCATGGCAGGCCAGATCAATCCGAAGAACCTCTTTTATAAAGACACAGGCGACGAGGCGTTAAAGACTTTGCTTTCGGCTGTCAAAGACAAAAGGCCGGATACGGTCTTTGGCGCTGTGGCTGATAAACTCGCCGAACGCTCAATAGAATTGATAGATTCAACGTTATTTTTAGAAGAATACCTGTTACCCGGAGGTATTTTGACAAAGATCCAGCCTGATGCCGGGATCTGGAAAGATATACGCTTTGGTTATGATATGGCTAAAAAGATGGCGGGTTTAGATATAGGCCAGACCCTTGTTGTCAAGAACGGCGCTATAGTGGCAGTGGAAGCTATTGAAGGCACGGATGCGGCTATTCTGCGCGGCGGAAAGGTGGCTAACGGCGGCATAGTAGTGATAAAAGTCAGTAAACCCAATCAGGACATGAGGTTTGATATTCCGGTGGTGGGCCCCAGGACTATTGAGTTTCTAAGCAGGGTGAATGGCAAGTGCCTGGCCATAGAGGCTCACAAGACCCTTATGATAGACCGGGATATCTGCGTGCGGGTAGCGGACAGAAAGCGCATAGTCATTGCCGTTGTTTAACTTGACAAACTCACGGAATGTTTATAAAATAAATCTCTAAAAGGTAAAGACACATGAATAGATCCCGATGCCAATTCGCTTCGCTGGCACGGGATAAATTCGACCAACAGACTTACGTTCACCGCCGCAGAGCGACGGTTCCGTAAGCCTGGGTCTCATTTAAAGGAGGTGGGTATGGTTAGAAAAAATGTTGTTACGAAAAAGATAGAGTTTAAGATAGTTGCTCCTAAGGCCAATCGGGTGGGTATCGCCGGAGATTTTAACGGTTGGAAACCTGATAGCCTGACGGCCCAAAAAGACAGAAACGGCGTCTGGAAAGCTCAAGCTACGGTTCCGACAGGGACTTATGAATACAAGTTTGTCATTGATGGCTCTTGGATCACTGACCCGGCCTGCTCCCGCAGGGCCATCAATTCTTTCGGCACCGAAAATTCGGTGCTCGTGGTCAAATAAGACGGTAAAAATACTACGTACTTCGTACTTTTTGCGATATCAATAGGGATAGCGAGAGCTATCCTTTTTTGCCGTAGGAAACGGCACACCAATCCATCCTTATGGATTGGGTGGTAAAGGGCAAAATCAATGAAATATATCTACGGTCCGGTCAAGTCCAGGAGGCTGGGGAATTCTCTGGGGATAAGCATTGTGCCTTATAAGGTCTGTAGTTTTGACTGCGTTTATTGCCAGCTTAAAAAAACTACGAAGAAGACAAAGCAGAGAAAAAATTACGCGCCCGTCGGCGAAATACTTGAGGAAATAAATAATTTTTTTCTCAATAAACCCAAAGACCTGAAAATAGACTGCGTTACGTTTTCGGGTTCCGGAGAGCCGACACTGCATTGTTCTGTAGGCGCTTTGATAAGAGCGGTCAAAGAGCTGACGCGTCTTCCTGTGGCGCTGATCACGAATAGCTCCACCATGGTTGACCCTAAGGTCTTAAGCGACATCAAGGATGTGGACTTGATCATTCCTTCGCTTGACGCAGTCACTCAGGATGTGTTTGAGAAGATAGATTCACCTATAAAGGGATTGCGCGTTGAGGATATCATTGAAGCCCTTATCAAGTTCAGGCGGACATTCAAGGGAAAGATGTGGCTTGAGGTGATGCTGGTGCGCGGGCTCAATGACTCACCGGAGTACCTTAAAAAGATCAAGAAGGCCGCTGATATGATCAAGCCGGACCGCGTCCAGCTTAACGCGCCTATAAGGCCGCCTGCGCAAAATTGGGTAAAACCGGCTTCGTCTTCAACGCTCAAGAAAGCAAAAGAGATATTCGGAGCGAATTGTGATATTGTATAGAGAGCTATGCGCTCGTAGCTCAATTGGATAGAGCACTAGTCTTCGGAACTAGGGGTTGGGAGTTCGACCCTCCCCGAGCGCATGATAATACTTGTCTATAAGCTATAATATTATAAAGTAAGGATCATCATGGCTAAAAAAATATTGATTGTAGACGATGAACAACAGATAGTCTGTCTTTTCGCGGAATTCCTGCAGAAGACGGGCTTTGATACGGTGGCCGCTTTTGGCGGCGCGAAAGCAATTGATATCTTAAAAACAGATCCTGCGATAGACCTCATGATATTAGACATCAGGATGCCCGGCGTCAGTGGTGTTGACGTAGTCAGGGAACTAAAGAAGACTAAAAAAACGATACCCGTCGTCATTATAAGCAGCACTATAGGGATCCAGGGAGAGCTTGAGCAGTTGAAAGAGCTGGGCTGTACGGATATCTTTTGCAAACCCGTTGATCTATTCGTGCTTTTAGAGTGCATCAATAAAAAGTTGAAAAATTAGGCAAGCTGATAAAAACAAAGGGGGGATAAGAGATGAAGACAGATAAGGTATTGGGTATTTTCGTCATCATTGCTTTTGTTCTGCTGGGAGGGGTGTATGCTCAGTTCGTAGTACAGGATCAGGCCACGGTAAAGAATATCCGCATGATCAAGGATAAGGTGGATGGTTTTGATGCCATTTTTAAAAAAATTGAATCTCAGTCCCGGAGCAACTCCGACAGCATAAAGAATATTGACGGCAAAGCCGCTGCAAGCGACGCGCAAAGCAGAGACATAGCTTCTAAATTAGAGGGCATGGCTAAAGACATACAACAGTTGCAGAACGAAGTCAGGGATATTATTGCGTCAAAAGAAGTCAAGGTTTCTGCAGCACCCGTAGTAACACCTGTAGTCGAACCGGCTCCAACTCCGGCTTCGGCAACAGAGTCAATAACAACTCAGGCAACACCTATGGACGCGGAAACATCCGCGACAGCAGAGCTGCCCGCGGAAGCAGAACAGGCAACGCAGCTATAATGAAAGCGCTTTTTACAGTATTATTTGTTTTACTTTTTTGCAGGGTAGGTTATGCCCAATCTACGCTTGAGTATGCCACACTTTTGACGCGCCAAGCAGCGGCCGGGGCTAATAGGGAAAAAGGCGCCAATGTCGCGACGAGCGCTGTTAATGAAGTTTACAGCAGTAGCGCCGGAGCTCTTTCGCGAGGCAGCGCATTGTTGCAGCAGGCCGGAGCTGGTTTTGGTCTGGAACCTGAAACAAAAACCGCTGCAGTTGAAGCTGCAGCTGAAAACGAGAGCGGTCTTATCAAGGTGTATCTTAAGAGCGGCCAAGTCATTGAAGGCAAGCTCGTTGAGCAGGGAGATGATCGCGTCAAAGTTGAGTCTAATGGCATTGTCGTGACATATTTCAACGAAGAAATAGATAAGATAGCTTGAGGCCGCGTTAGATAAAAAAATGACCCTGAGATTTTTTGTCGTACACCTCGCCTAATTGGATAGGCGAGTGTGTCGCTTACTGCGACAATTTTGAGCCGCGAAGGACTCGAACCTTCAACCCCCTGATTAAGAGTCAGATGCTCTACCGATTGAGCTAGCGGCCCGGATATTTAATCCAGAAAGGATTAGGCCTTCCCAATTCCATATAAGGGAAGGGCCTTGTTTAGGGTGTTCATACCCCGCGGCCTTTGGCCGCTTGGGCATTTCGCCTAAAGTGGGCTTCATATTAGCAGATTTTAGAAATGCTGTAAAGTGGGATATTTTAGATGGAGGGTCAGACATGAAGAGCGACGTCTATTTTGCGCCTGTGGATACCGGCGGCACAGAGGCGCGTTGCGCGGCTCTTGATAGACTATTAGAAAAGTCCGCGCCCTTTTTGGTTTATAAAAAAGATGAAATAGTCCCGGTCAAACTTACCGTCGGAGACTCTGCGTGTGTTTATAATGTGAGCCCGCAGCTGGCCGAACGCGTCATAGCAAAGATCAGGCTCGCAGGCGCCAAACCTTTTCTTTTTGATACGAGCGTCATCTATAAAGGGCAGCGGCAGAACGCCGTTGATCACCTAAAGCTTGCGCAAGACAAGGGGTTTTGTAATCCTTACGTCAACGCGCCTTTTGTGGTAGCTGACGGCGTTTTGGGGCAGGACGGCCGGGAGTTTACGATAGATGCCGCCCACATAAAGAAGATAAAAGTACCGTCTTTTGTGGGCATGCTGGACAGCCTTCTTGTATTATCTCATGCCACCGGCCATATTTTTTCAGGTTTTGCCGGAGCCATCAAAAATGTCGCTATGGGTATGAGCTGCAGGCCGACGAAACAAGTCCAGCATTCTTCCATGAAGCCGTCGGTCGAAAGAGAGAAGTGCACAGGGTGCGGATGCTGTATACGTATCTGTCCGGTCAGCGCTATCACACTTTACGCCGATAAAAAAGCTCACGTAGACACAGGGGCCTGTATCGGCTGCGGGGAATGCCTGTGCGCCTGCAAGTTTGACGCTATCAATGTGAACTGGGAAGAAGACATGGATGTTTTCTGCGCGCGTATGGATGAAGTCGCGCGCTTTATTTTGTCTAAATTCAAAAATAAATTTTTTATCACTTTTGCCTTTGATATTACGCAGGAGTGCGATTGCATCGCGGCCAAAGACGACCGCATCATAAGCTCGCCTGTCGGTATTCTGGCGTCAACAGATCCTCTGGCTTTAGATAAGGCCACTATAGACCTGATGAGCGATGAATACCGTTTTCTCAAAGACCACAACGCGTATCAAAATATGTTCACCTACGCCGAAAAGATCGGCTTAGGCAGCCTGGATTATCAGCTCATCCGTGTAGATTGAGAAACAGTGTAGATTGAGAAACAGTTTCCGACCTAATCGGGAAACTGTTTCCAATTCAATCGGGAAAGTGGGCTAGCTGAAATAAAAGAATACCCACTGTCCCGAACAATATGGAAACTGTTTCTCGAACAACTTGGAAACTGTTTCAGCTTAGGAGTTTTGCGATCTCTTCTGCCGCGCGCAGGGAGGCGCCGGGGATGCCCAGGGTATTTTTTAGCGCGTAGAGTTCTGCGTGGACCTTCCGTAATGCCTCTTTATCTTCCAAAAGCGCAATAGTTGCCTTTGCTATTTTTTTCGGTGTCGCGTCAAACTGCACCAGCTCCGGCACTATTTTCTGGCCGGCAACTACGTTGACTAATCCGATGTGGGGGATCTTTATGAACATTTTGGCTAAAAGCCAGCTTAAGAATGATACTTTGTAGATTATGACCATCGGTTTATTGAGGATAGCGGTCTCAAGCGTGGCTGTGCCTGAGGCTACAAGCACAAAGTCTGATGCATGGATACCGGCATAGGTCGCGTCGTCTATGATCTTATAAGGAAAATCTATTTTTGTTCTATCAATGATCTGTTTAAAGGTCTCGCGTTTGACCGTGGTGGTACGGCATATGAGGAATTGCGTGTCGGGTATCTTTTTGTAGATCTCCCGGGCTGCTTCCAGCATCACGGGAAGGTGGTTTGTGACTTCGCGTTCGCGCGAACCCGGAAGGATGGCTATGATCCTGTTGCTTTTTTTCATCCCTATCGCGTCCATGAGTTGTCCGCGGTCCATAGTGGGCCTTACGATATCTAAAAGCGGGTGCCCTACGAATTTGACATTGAATATATTGTCCCTGTAAAGTATCTCTTCAAATTTAAACAGGACCAGCATAAGGTCTACGTTTTTTTTAATGAACTGTATGCGCTGGCTTCCCCAAGCCCAGACTTGCGGGCTGATGAAGTAGGCCACTTTTATTTCCATCTTTTTTAAAGCGCCTGCCAGCCGCAGGTTGAACCCGGGATAATCCACCAGGATGGCCGCGTCGGGCCTGATCTCTTCGGTCTTCTTAAGAAGACCGAAGAATATCTTTTTGAATTTGGAATAGTTTTTTAGTATTTCGGAGAAACCGACGACCGCAAGCGCCGTAAGATCGCAGGATATCTCTACCCCTGCGGCCTTCATGTTTTTTCCGCCGAGGCCGTAAAAGCGGGCATCGGGATAGATATTTTTTAGATGGAGGACGAGGTTAGCTGCGTGGATATCTCCTGAAGCCTCGCCGGCTACTATAAGTATCTTTTTTTCCATATGATCTTAGAGATCCTGGTGGCGAGTTTGAGGGCCTCGTATGCCTCTACTCCTGAGACGACCGGTTTTCGGTTGTTGCGCACGCAGAGGGCGAAGGATTCTATCTCTTTTTTGATGGGTTCGTCTTTTTCTATGGGGATGAGAGTTTTGACAATAGCCGCTTTTTCTTTTTTGTAGCAAAAGGCTTCCTGCGCCTGATAGTCAAGAGAGATGTAAGTATCTTTTAAAAATATCCTGATCTTGCGCAACGGCTCATCAGAGATGCGCGAAGCAGTAAGATTGACAGTGCAGCCGTTTTTGAAATTCAGGCGGACATTAGCGATGTCTTCAAAAGGCGTCAGTACGCTGACGCCTACAGCATCAATATGTTTGACCTTGGAGTTAATGAGCCCAAGCACAATGTCTATATCGTGGATCATCAGGTCAAAGACAACACCTATATCAAGCGAACGGTTCGGGAACGGGCTTAAGCGGTGGCATTCAATGAAGCGGGGGTTGCTGGCAAGCTTCTGCGTTGCTATGAACGCGGCATTGAACCTTTCCACATGTCCTACCTGCAGGATGACCTTGTTCCTGCGGGCCAGTCTGATAAGGATGCGGGCGTGCCTCAAGTTGTCCGTAATGGGTTTTTCTATTAAGACGTGTTTTTTATGCAAGATAGCGTATTTGGCTATTTCAAAATGGGTTTTGGTGGGCGTGGCGATAGAGACCATATCCACCTGGGATAGGAGGTTCTTATAATCCAAAAAAGCGTTGGTGTTGTAAGCGGAAGCCGCGGCAGCCGCTCTTGCCGGGTCAATATCACAGGCGCCTATTAGCTTCAGGTGGGGTATTTCGGTATAAACCCTGGCATGAATGTTGCCCAAGCGGCCTATGCCTATGACACCGGCTTTGAGTTCTTGCGACATGCACTCACTTATAACAAATATCTTGAGGGATGTCAATATGTGTGATAATATTGAACACCTAAGTGAGCGCCAAAGGCGCATTTAGTGAAATCCCGCGTTAGCGGGAAGATTCCAATACATCCCATTCAATCATAAGGAGTTTCGTGCCTACAGGAAAAAAACGCTGGCTTCAGGACTACAGGGATCTGTTTGCGTTTACGCGGCCGCATCTAAAGCTTTTGATCATTGCGGTGTTCGCTATGCTCTGTTCAACTATTTTTGACGGTGTTTCCATGAGTATGATAGTACCTTTTTCGGATAAGATACTGTCTAACAGCAAGATAGTCGTCCCGACAAAACTGCCCATATTCATAGAGAGTTTCATTGCTCGTATCAACGATATGTCTCAGCTATCTCTCCTGTATTGGATGGCGGGTTTTCTTGTCGTTTTATTCCTTTTTAAGGGATTTTTTTCGTACATGCAGGCAAAGCTTATGTCGGATGTCGGCCAAAGGGTCATGCGGGATATCCGCTCCAGGCTTTATGAAAAATTCCAAAGCTTAGACCTTGAGTATTTTTCAAGAAAACGCAGCGGCGAGCTTATATCCAGGATCACCAATGACGTCGGCATGGTAGAAAACGCCGTTTCCTACGGGTTTACGGATCTCGTTTATCAGACGCTCCAGATCATCCTATTTTCCGTCATCGTAGTTGTTATTTATTGGAAGCTGGCCATTGTGGCTCTTATGATGGTCCCGTTTATCTCCATACCCATAGTGCTTGTCGGCAGAAAACTCCGCAAGATCAGTAAGTTCACTCAGGAGAAGATAGCGGACATCAACTCTTTGCTCTATGAGACTATATCCGGCGTCAGGATAGTGCGCGCTTTCGGCGCTGAGAGCTATGAAGTCTCAAAATTTATAAAGCAGAACCAGGAGTATTATAACTTAAGCATGAAGTCTATCAGGAGGACGCTGGCTTTGGGCCCTGCCACGGAATTCATCGGAGTTATCGGCGGCGTCTTCATTTTACTCTACATCGGCCGACAGGTGATCAGCGGGACTCTTTCATTCGGCATTTTCGGATTGTTTTTGGGGTCTGTGATGATGTTGATAAGGCCTTTTAAGAAATTGAGCGCTGTGAGCGCTATAATGCAAAAGGCCTTTGCCGCGTCAACCAGGATCTATGAAGTCCTGGATTTGCAGCCTAAGATAAAGGATGACCTCTCTACATGGTCTCTGCCTGATATCAAGGATGGCGTGGAAATGAAGGATATATGGTTCAAGTATGAAGAGGCTGAGGTCCTTAAAGGAATAAACTTAACATGCCGGCGCGGAGAGGTGCTTGCCATTGTGGGCCCCAGCGGCGTTGGCAAAAGCACTCTCGTGGACCTTATCCCGCGTTTTTATGATCCCCAGAAGGGCGTAGTACTTGTAGACGGCAGGGACATACGCACTTTCAACATAAGATCGCTTAGGCAGCATATCGCCATGGTGACCCAGGAGACCATTCTTTTTAATGATACTGTAAAGGATAATATTGCCTACGGCAAGAGGGACGCAAGTTTTGAAGAGATCGTTGAGGCAGCTAAAAAGGCGAACGCGCATGAATTTATCCTGAACCTGCCTAAAGGTTACGACACGTTCATCGGCGACCGCGGGGTAAAGCTTTCCGGAGGCGAAAGGCAGAGATTGGCCATAGCCAGGGCCATTTTAAAAAATCCGCCCTTGCTTATTCTTGATGAGGCTACATCCCAGCTTGATACTCACTCAGAAAGGCTTGTCCAGGAGGCCTTAAATATCCTGATGAAGGGTAGGACTGTGTTTGTGATAGCCCATAGGCTTTCCACTATTAAAAATGCTTCCAGGATCGTGGTTCTAAGCGAAGGGGGCATTGTTGAAGAGGGTACTCATGAGGAACTTTTAAGCCAATCCGGCCTCTATAAGCGCCTTTATGACATGCAGTTTCAGGCTTAACCCTGATTGAAATTTTTATTTGAAATTAAGGGCCTTTGTGTTATATTATGAGAGTTTCACATTAAAAAATGAAAGGAGAAACAAACCTTGGCTACTACAGAATTGATCAAACAGTTATTGGAAGCGGGTGTCCATTTCGGGCATCAGACCAAGAGATGGAACCCAAAGATGAAGCCATTTATCTTTGGCGAGAAGAGCGGTATTTACATCATTGACCTGGAAAAGACGGAGAAGTTCTTAAACGAAGCGAAGGCCTTCATCTCTGAAGTGGCAGCCCAGGGCAAGCCCGTTCTTTTTTTGGGGACGAAAAAACAAGCCCAGGAAGTCATTGATGAGGAGGCGAAACGTTGCGGCGCGTTTTATATCAATCACCGTTGGCTGGGCGGGCTTTTGACCAACTTTCAGACCATCAAGAAGAGCATCAAGCGCTACAAAGAGATAGAGCAGATGGAGAAGGACGGCATCTTTAACTCCCTTACCAAGAAAGAAATAGCCTCACTTAAAAGAGAGAGGGAGAAGCTTCTTAAAAATCTCTCGGGCGTTATTGAGATGGACAGGCTCCCCGGAGTTATTTTTATCATTGATTCAAAAAAAGAAGAGACGGCGGTGCTTGAGGCCAAGAGGCTTAATATCCCCATAGTCGCCCTCATTGACACCAACTGTGACCCGGACCTGATAAACTATCCCGTGCCGGGCAATGATGATGCCATAAAATCCATCAAGCTCATCACTTCTTTTATGGCGGACAGCGTTTTAGACGGCCGCAAGCGTTTTGAAGAAGTCAAATCGGTCATGAAAGAATTAAAAGGAAAAGAAGACAGCGAAAAAGAAGAGGCAGAGGCTTTTGTAGCGCCTGAGATAGAAGAAGAGGTTATCAAAAAACTCGCGCTTGATAAAGAAGAAACTGAAAAAGAAAAAGCCGCGCGGCTGAAAAAGCCCCGCGTCGGAGGAAAGGATAAGGATTAGGCATGGCTGTTTCTATTGAGACGATCAAGCAATTGAGGGAATTGACATCCGCGTCTGTTTCGGATTGCAAGGCTGCTTTGGATGACGCCAAAGGGGACATTCATACCGCCGCTGCGCTCTTAAAAAAGAGGGGGCTTGAGATAGCGGCTAAAAAGGCAACACGTGCGGCCAACCAGGGCAGGGTAGAAGCTTATATACATCACGGCAACAAGATCGGCGTTTTAGTAGAGGTCAACTCAGAGACGGATTTTGTAGCCAGGAACGAAGAATTCATCCGTTTTGCCAAAGACGTGGCTATGCAGATAGCCGCCACCGACCCGAGGTATTTGAAGAAAGAGGATGTCCCGGCTAACGTGCTCGCGGATATGAATGATAAACAGAAGAACGACTTTTTTAAGGTTAATTGTCTTTTGAGCCAACCATTCATTAAAGATGATAAGTTAAGCATCGGTGAGTATTTGACGTGCATCGTTGCCAAGATCGGTGAGAATATTATCGTGCGGCGTTTTTGCCGCTTCAGACTCGGTGAAGATGAAAAGTAGGCCTGCCTATAAACGCGTCGTCCTAAAATTAAGCGGTGAAGCCCTCCAGGGTAAACAACCTCACGGCATTGACGCGGAAGTCCTTTTGTCGCTGGCGGCCGAGATTGTTGAGATTCATCGCATGGGCGTCCAGGTGGCTGTTGTTCTTGGCGGCGGCAACATTTTTCGCGGCCAGTCTGGAACCAAGCATTTTAAAATAGAGCGGGCTGTCGGTGACTATATGGGGATGTTGGCTACGGTCATAAACGGCCTGGCATTTCAGGATGCCCTTGAGAAAAAGGGAGTGCAGACGCGGGTGATGACGGCTATTGAGATGCACCAGATAGGCGAGCCCTATATACGGCGCAGGGCTATACGGCACCTAGAAAACGGCCGCATTGTTATTTTTGTCGCAGGCACGGGCAACCCTTACTTTACTACGGATACGGCTGCGGCGCTCCGCGCCATGGAGATAAACGCCGACGTTATTCTAAAGGCCACTAAGGTGGACGGTGTTTATACCGCTAATCCCTTTAAAGACAAGAACGCTAAAAAATTTACGGATTTGAGATATCTGGATGTCCTTAAAAAAGGCCTGAAAGTCATGGATGCCACGGCTATAAGCCTTTGTATGGACAATCGGCTTCCTATTGTAGTTTTTGGTTTAAAGAAGTCCGGCAACATAAGACGTATCATCATGGGAGAAAAGATAGGCACAGTGGTCAACTGATCAGGGGTGAGCCATGAACGCAAAAGAAGTCGTCCGAGAAACAGAAAATAAGATGAAGAAGGCGCTGGAGGCAACTCGCCGCAGCTTTGCCGAGATAAGGACAGGTAGGGCCAGTCCGCATCTCGTGGAAGGCTTGCACGTCGATTATTACGGAACGCTGACACTTTTAAAAGCAATGGCGTCTATCACGATACCGGATGCCCGTCTTATCGTCATCCAACCTTGGGACGCATCCATTATTCCTGAGATAGAGAAGGCCATCACAAAATCTAATATCGGTATCACGCCTTTTAATGACGGTAAGGTTATTAGGCTGCAGATCCCGCAACTTACGGCAGAGCGGCGCGAAGAGCTTAAAAAGGTCGTCAAGGCCATGGCCGAAGAAGGAAGGATCTCTTTGCGCACGATACGCCGCGATTCCAACGAAGCTATTAAAAAACTTGAGTCGGATAAAGCTATCGCCGAAGATGACCGTTTTAAATCGCAGGATGAAGTGCAGAAGGTTACCGATAAGTGCATTTTGGAACTGGACAATTTATTAAAAGAGAAAGAAAAAGAACTAAC
>JAZDLG010000069.1:0-9421 GCA_043802125.1 Candidatus Omnitrophota bacterium | reverse complement strand
GTCCTGACATTAATGGTCCTGATAGTATCGCATAGTTTTAAAAACGCGTTCAATATCTCATTTTCCGACGACGCGTCCATCATCTTAAGCTGTCCTAAATAAAAAAGGCCTTTGGTGCCGTTCAGCGTGATCCATTCGCCTTCTTTTATTATTTTTCCGTCAACATGGATCTCTTTTTTAGCAGGGTCGATCTCTAACGCGGAGCAACCTACCACGCAACACTTCCCCCAGCCGCGCGCGACCAATGCCGCGTGCGACGTCATGCCGCCGCGGGCTGTGAGAATTGCTTCTGCCGCGCGCATACCGTCAATATCTTCTGGGTTTGTCTCTTCGCGCACAAGAATGCATTTTTTGCCTTCCTTTTTCAATTTTACAGCGTCTGCAGACGTAAATACGACTGTTCCGCTGGCAGCGCCGGGCCCTGCAGGCAAACCTTTTGCCACCGCTTTATGGCCCTTTTCAGCTATCGGGTCAATAATCGGATGAAGAAGTTCATCCAGCTGATCAGGCGTTACGCGGGCAACCGCTTCTTCTATTTTGATAAGTTTTTCCTTAACCATGTCTACCGCTATTTTGACGGCGGCAGGGCCGTTCCTTTTGCCGATACGGCACTGAAGCATAAAGAGCCTGCCTTTTTCGATCGTAAATTCTATATCCTGCATATCGCGATAATGCCGCTCAAGACGTACCTGAATATCATATAATGCTTGATAGACAACCGGCATGATCTGTTCAAGAGTCTTTAAGTCTTTATTATGCTCGCTCTGGGAATATTTGTTAATAGGCCCAGGCGTCCTGATACCTGCCACAACATCTTCGCCTTGGGCATTGACAAGATACTCGCCATAAAAAGCCGCATCGCCGTTGCCGGGGTTCCTGGTAAAGGCAACGCCTGTCGCGGAATCATCTCCCATGTTGCCGAAAACCATGGCCTGCACATTCACCGCAGTGCCCCACTCATGAGGGATCTTCTCTATATTCCTGTAGGCAATGGCGCGTTTTCCGTTCCATGAAGAAAATACCGCGCCTATACCGCCCCATAACTGGGCCATAGGCTCATCCGGGAATTCCTTGCCTAACACGTCGGTTATTTTCTTTTTAAACTCGGAGCACAGGTATTTTAAGTCCTCTGCTTTAAGGTCCGTATCGGATTTATAACCTTTCTTCCGCTTGACGTCATCCATGACGCGCTCAAGCTGTTTCCTGATACCCATATCTTCTTTTGGTTCTACGCCTGCTGCTTTTTCCATGACTACATCCGAATACATCATAATGAGCCTGCGGTAGGCGTCATAGACAAAACGGGAATTGCCGCCCGCTTGCTTGATCATACCCGGGATAGTCTTTTCAGTCAGGCCTACGTTTAAAACAGTTTCCATCATGCCTGGCATGGACTTTCTGGCTCCGGAACGCACAGAGACAAGAAGCGGATTATTGGGGTCGCCGAATTTTCTCCCCATAAGCCCTTCCACTTTTTTCAAAGCTTTTTCCAATTCCTCTTTTAAACCCTGAGGGTATTTCTTGTTGTTTTTGTAATAATATGTGCACACCTCCGTCGTGATAGTGAAACCCGGAGGAACGGGAAGTTTTAGTTTCGGATGGCCTGCCATCTCAGCTAAGTTGGCGCCTTTGCCGCCTAAGAGATTCTTCATGCTTTCGTTGCCGTCAGCCTTGCCGCCGCCAAAGAAGTAGACATTCTTTTTTGCCATTGCTACTGAACTCCTTTCACTTTGTTAATTTATCGGACAAATATTCTTTTAACCTTGATACCTCAATCCTGTCCTGCAGCATCGTGTCGCGGTCGCGCACCGTCACCTTATTGTCTTCCAATGACTGCACATCCACTGTTACGCAATAAAGCGTGCCAACCTCATCCTGTCTTCTGTAAAGTTTGCCTATGGCCGCCGTATCGTCATACACCAAAGGTATTGCACCCATCAAGCCGCGCGCTATATCCTTAGCCATACTCACCACCTGTGGCCTGTTCTTTAATAAAGGTAAGATAGCGACTTTTATGGGAGCAAGTTCTTTTGAGAATTTCAGAACGACCCTTGTCTCATCTTTCACTTTTTCTTCATGGTAGGCGTCCACTAAAAAAGCCAAAGCCGCCCTGTCAACGCCGCCCGATGGTTCAATAATATGCGGCCGGATCTTTTTATTCTCCTGCGGATCAAAATAAACCATCTCTTTGCCTGAAAATTGTTCATGCTGCTTTAGGTCAAAATCCGCCCTGTTGGCTATGCCTTCCAGTTCAGACCACCCAAAAGGAAATTCATATTCAATATCCGAACAAGCCTTGGCATAATGGGCCAATTCATCTTTGGCGTGTGGCCTTATGCGCAGATGTTCTTTTTTTATGCCGTACTTGATATACCAGTTAAAACGCTCATTTATCCATGATTCATACCAGCGCTCGTCTTCTTCGGGCTTGACAAAATATTCTATCTCCATCTGTTCAAATTCGCGTGTCCTAAAAGTAGAATTACCCGGCGTGATCTCGTTGCGGAATGATTTGCCTATCTGAGCAACACCAAAGGGAAGCTTCTTCCTTGTAGTATCAAGAATATTTAAGAAGTTAACAAATATGCCTTGCGCTGTTTCAGGCCGTAAGTACGTTACGCCGCCCTCATCTTCTACAGCGCCTAAGCTTACCTTCATCATCAAATTGAACATGCGCGGGACAGTGACGCGAAGGTCTATCTTAGCTTTGCAAAACGGGCACTCTTTAATATTTTCGTCGTTTGTGCTATTGAGGTGATCAGCGCGGAAACGCTTCTTACATTCTTTGCAGTCAACCAAAGGATCTGCAAAACCATCCACGTGGCCTGACGCTTTCCAGACCTGCGGGTGCATTAAGATCGCGCAATCCAGGCCGACCATATCCATGCGCTCCTGGACAACAGATTTCCACCAGCAATTCTTGACGTTCCGTTTAAGCTCAACACCCAAAGGGCCATAATCCCAAGTATTGGCAAGCCCGCCGTAGATCTCGGAACTTTGAAAAATAAATCCCCTGCGCTTACACAGGGAGGCGATCTTATCCATTAAGGAAGGTTCGGTCATGAAGTTATTATTTTTACTCTAAAAATGCGTTAATGTCAATCAAGTTTTTCCAATTCTTCAGGTTTGATAGTGAAAGAGTGTTCTTTAAGCGGGAACCTGCCTTCTATGACGTCGGCCTTATACTCGCTGAAAGCCTTTACCATAGCTGCTGTCAAATCCGCGTATTTCTTAACAAATTTAGGCGAATAGCGCTCAAATAAACCCAGCATATCATGAGTCACCAAGACCTGGCCGTCGCAATAAGCTCCGGCGCCTATGCCGATGGTAGGCACTTTGACTGTTTTTGTAATTATCTCCGCGACCCTGTCCGGCACGCATTCAAGAAGTATGCTAAAACAGCCTACCTGCTCAAGCTCCTTTGCCTGTTCAATCAACTTTTTTGCGGCCCGGGCATCCTTGCCCTGGACTTTAAAACCTCCGAGCTTATCCGCTGTCTGGGGCGTAAGGCCGATATGGCCCATTACAGGAATGCCTGCCTTCACTATCATTTCTGTTGACTCTATCGCTTTATCAAACCACTCTAATTTTACGGCGTCGCATTTGGCCTCTGTTATAAATCTTTGCGCGTTGCGGACTGACGCAGCCACATCTTCCTGATAAGCCTCAAAAGGCATATCGCCTACAAGCAGCGCCTTTTTTACGGCGCGGCTTACAGCCTTGGCGTGATGAAGCATTTCAGCCATGCCTACTTCTTTTGTAGACTCAAGGCCCAAAACAACGTTTGCCACCGAGTCGCCTACAAGTATAATATCAATCCCGGCTTTTTCTAAGGCATACGCGACAGGATAATCGTAAGCGGTCAACATAGTTATCTTACGCTGGTTTTTAAGGCCCAATATATCTTTTATCGTTATTTTTTCAGGCATAAAATATTACGTATATCCGAATAAGGATTGCGGCTCTTTAAGATGACCACAATAACGCGGCCATCGTCATAAATAGCCAGGCCCGCGTAACAGTGCCCTGCTGATCGGGTATATCCGGTCTTTCCTAAAACGCAGGGCTCTGGCATCCTCCATAAAAGCTTATTGTGGTTCCTAAGCGTAATGGGCTTAGCATCGCTGCCTGATATGGTGACATTTTTTTGCCGCATCACAGACGCTATAAAAGGATCATTAAAAGCGGCGCGCGTTATAAGATATAGGTCATAGGCCGTAGTCAGCTGCCTCTTATCCGGAAGGCCTGTAGGGTTGGTAAAGTTTGAATTGCGGCAGCCAAGCGAGCGGGCTTTTTTATTCATCAAAAGAGCGAACCGTTCCTGGCTGCCTGATAAGGCCTCTGCCAGGGCGACTCCCGCGTCATTAGCAGAAGTCGCCAATAAAACTTTTAAAAGGTCAGACACTGGATAAGAAGCACCTCGCGTCAATCCGGCCTTTGTAGGCGCGACTGATGTCGCTCTTCTGCTTACACGGACACTGCTTTTTAATTTCATATTGTCTAAAACTACCAATGCCGTCAACAACTTGACCGTGCTGGCCGGATAAAACTTCATCTTCGGATTACGCGAAAATAAAACTTTTTTACTGCTGCTATCAACAGCGTATCCGGCTCGCGCAGTGATAGACGTAGCTTTTTTCGCCTCTGCTTCCTCGACCCCCGATAAAAGAAGATTGCCGACCAGAAAGATCGCTAAAAATTTACGCGCGCTCCGCGCGCTTGTTATACTCTTTATAATATTCACAGTTTTTACATATCATTGCCTTGATACTTAACGGCCTGGGCGCGTCTTTATCCATCTTGCAGCAAGCGATGTTGACGGTCCAGCACTTCCCATCCTGGATCTCCGGCATAAGACAGGCCTTGTGCGCCTCGGAAGAACAATGAAAAAACTCCCAGCACCTTTTCTTAGTCATCGCTTAAAAGTTATCCCTATTATATAACCTTTTGAGATCTTGTCGTTACACTCCTGTACCCACGCGACTTTTCCGTTGATACATTTCGCGGGCTTCTTGCCATCATAGAATAGCCTTAATTTTAAGGTCCTGCCTGATTTTAGTTTCTTTTCAGAGAAAAAACATACTCCCCCGAGGCTGACGTCCTTACTCACGGTGTCGGTATTAGCCGAAAAAATACCGTCTTTAAACTGCACGATGGTAGACGCCTTGAATCTCACATGCCTCCTTCGTTCGCTTCGTTCATCCATATTAGCTCCTCGTGTAGAAGACACGACACCCGCGCAATTTGCGCTACTGAGCGCACACCCGCGCAATTCCTTATAAGCGCGGGGTGCCTTTAAGCGCGGGGTGTCATTAAATATCAAATATCCTGCCGGATGCGTCAATAAGCTTTGCGCTTGCTCCCGGGAAGCGTTTCAACAACTCAGACGATCTGTCCTTGCCCAAAATGATCAAAGAAGTAGATAAGGCATCCGCTGTCAACGCGTCGTTTGCCACGACCGTTGCAGCTATTATACCTGAATCAGCCGGATACCCTGTCCTCGGGTCTATTATATGCGAATATCTCTTGTTTTTGTAAATAAAAAATTGTTCATAGTCACCTGAGCTGGATACGCCTTTGTCTTTGACTGCCATCCTCGTCAGTAGATGTTTCTCCTGACGAGGGTCCTGGATACCCACCTGCCAAGAAGCGCCGTTATTGTCTCCAAGGCAATACAAGTTACCGCCCGCGTTCACGATAGCAGAAGCTATCTTTGCCTGCCTTAATCCGGCTATCGCCCTATCCACAGCATATCCTTTTGCAATGCCGCCAAGGTCAATGGAACCGCCTGATTTTAGGAGACGCACGGTTCTGGTATTCTCGTCAAGATATACATAATCAAATCCCACGAGGCCCATCAATTTTTTTATTTCATCGTCCTTAGGGACTTCCTGATATTTAATAGCTGACTTCCATTTTAATGACAAAGGTGCAATGGTAACGTCAAAAGCGCCTTTAGTCTCTTCATAAAAATACTTGGCATTTTTTAAAATTTCAAAAAGTTCAGGGGAAGCTGCCAATGCCCCGGAAGCATTAAGGCGATATAACTCGCTGTTATTGTCAAACAGGTTGAATATACCTTCCAGCCTCTTGAATTCTGAAAACACGATATCTTTGGCTTTTGGGTCGTTTGAGACGACCTCAACAAAAGTACCCATTAAAAATTCAGAGTCTTTGTGGAGAGGTTTGCCGCACCCGGCCGCAAAAAAAGACAAAAGACAAAAGACAAATGAAAAAAACCAGATCCTTATTTTATCGCGCATAAAGCCCCATTACTTTCTTATGGCCTTCAATAACGCGTCTGTTTTAAGGCTGTTTAGCACGTCCCGGCTTTCAAGCCAGGCGCGCCTGGCTACGCCTATGCCGAACTTCATGTAGCTCATAGATCTGATATCGTGAGAATCCGTGCTAATGGCCAGCCGCACACCGCATTCTTTTGCCAAACGCGCGCTCGCATCGCAAAGGTCCAAACGATAAGGTTGAGCGCTTATCTCAAGTGCCGTGTTAGTTTCCCGGGCTACTTTAAAGATCTCTTTTAAGTCAATTTCGTAAGGCTCCCTCGTAGGCCATAGCCTGCCTGTGGGATGCGCTATTATATGAACATATTTATTCTTGCATGCCTTTACTATCCTCTTTGTCAGCTGATCTTTGGCCTGCTTAAACCCTGAATGTATAGCGGCTATAACGATGTCAAACTGCGAGAGGTCCTTATCTTTGTAATCAAGATCCCCGTTTGAATCTATCTCCACTTCTGAACCAAACAATATCTTAATGTTTTTTAGTTTCGCGCGGGCCTTGTCAAGCTCTCGCTTTTTTGCCTTAAGCCTCTTGCGGTCTAATCCGCGGGCGACTTTCAGGCTTTCTGAATGGTCTGCCAGACAAACGTAGTCATAGCCTAACCGGATAGCCTCTTTTGCCATCTCCTCAATGGTCCCACTGCCGTCAGAATGATCCGTATGGATATGAAAATCACCCCTGATATCTTTTAAGTCAAGGAGCCGGGGCAGACGGTGTTCCAGGGCTGCTTCTATTTCACCTGAGTCTTCGCGCATCTGTGGCTCAATATAGTCCAGGCCTAATGCCTTATACATCTCTTTTTCGGTCTTAGATGCCAGGCGACGGTCTTTCTTGTCAAAGACACCATATTCATTGATCTTTAAACCAAGCTTTATCGCAAGCTGGCGCAGTTTGATGTTATGATTTTTTGAACCTGTGAAATAAAGGAGCGCTGCCCCGAATGAATCAGGCCTTAAGACGCGCAAGTCCGCCTGAATATCATCATTTGTCAATACCGAAGACTTTGTCTCACCGCGCGCTAACACACGCTTTACGCCGGGCAGCGCGATAAATGCATCCGAGACTTTTTTAGGGTTCTTTGAAGCAACGAGGATATCAATGTCTTTGACAGTTTCTTTCATCCTCCTGAGGGAGCCTGCGGCGAGGATCTTTGAAACCTCTTTTATATTCTTTAACTCATCAATAAAAGATTCAGACACCGTAGTCGCGGTCAAAAGATCCATCCTCTCTTTGCCTTTTTTTAACAGCTCAATGCCTTTCAGGATATTATCTACGGTCTTTTGCTTAATGCCTGGGAGCCCAAGCAATGTGCCTGCGTCAGCCGCTTCTTTTAGTTCATCTACTGATCTTATTTGTAAAGAGTCAAAAAATAGTTTGGCTGTCTTAGGGCCGACAGACGGTATCTCAAGCATCTTGACAACACCTTCCGGCACAAGCTTCTTTAAGTCTTCATATTGCCGGCATTTCCCAGAGCCTATGATCTCATCTATCTTTAGAGCGAGATCTTTTCCTATGCCAGGCAAGTCCTCTAAACGATTAGAAGCCGCAAATTCTTCAATGTCGTATTTCAATGCGTCTATATTTTCAGCGGCGCGCAAATAGGCCCTGATACGGAAAGGATTGTCGCCTTTGATCTCCAAAAGCTCAGCAATTCCGCGGAAAATATCAGCTATAAATGAATTTTTCACTTAAAAACTTCCTTCCCGAAGGCAAAAATATGCACAAGGTCAATAACGCCCCGCCGAAAGTGACTATAGGCGCTCCGAAAAAATGGGCCAGCGACCCTGAGATCAGATTGCCGAACGGCATCAGGCCGCTGAACATCATTATAAAGACTCCCATGAGCCTTCCCCTGAACTCATCCGGGGTACTTATCTGCAATAGCGTATTCGCCATAGACATAGAACTTGCACCCCCATAACCTGCCATGACCAATAAGATGGCTGATAGCCATAGATATCTGGACAACGAAAATAGCATAATTGAAACAAAAAAGATGACAACAGAGGCCTTGAGAATCCTTAAATAGGACGAAGCATGTTTTAAACGGGCCAGATTAAGCGCGCCTGCAAGAGCGCCAAGGCCGTTAGCAGACATCAAAATAGCCAAACCCATCGGGCCTGACCGCAATATCTCTTGCGCGAAGATCGGCATTAAGATCACGTACGATACGCCGAAAATACTCACTATGCCCACGAGGCTCAATAAAAACAAAAGGAACCTGTTCCCTTTTATAAAATTCAGGCCCTCTGTGATATCCTGAAAAAAAGTATTGTTTTTGCCGTTTGAGACAAAAGACTTCTGTTTAATGAATATCAGCGCAGCTATGACAGGTAAAAAACTAAACGCATTGATGTAAAAACACCCTGCCATGCCTACAATGGCTATTAAGACGCCGGCCAAGGCCGGGCCCAGTGTCCTTGCGGAATTAAAAGCCGCGGAATTTAAAGCAATGGCATTAAGAAGGTGATTTTTTCCCACAAGCTCAACGACCATAGCCTGCCTTGCGGGGGCATCAAAAGAAAACACCAGCCCGTTAAGAAAAGCTATGACGATTATATGCCATACCCGCACGATATTATGCTGGACTAAAAAAGCCAGAATAAAAGCTAGGACCATGAATGTGATTTGAGTCGCAAGGATGAGGTTTCTCTTGACCGTGCGGTCTACTAAAGCCCCGGCTGCAAGCGAAAAAAGCGACACAGGCAGATAACTCAAAAAACCTACCACTCCTAAGAGAAAAGCGGAATGAGTCATCTTAAAGACAAGCCAACTCTGGGCCATGGACTGTACCCAGGTGCCTATCAAAGACAAAAACATTGAAAACCAAAATATCCTGAAATCGCGAATCTTTAATGAAGAAAACATAGTTGGAAAAGTCATTCCTGATAGGCAAACGTATGGAATATTCTTCTATTCACCCATTACCTTCACAATAACCCTCTTCTTTCTTTGGCCGTCAAACTCCGCGTAATATACCTGCTGCCAGGGCCCGAAATCCAGCTTGCTGCCTGTCACAGGGATAATGACCTCATGGTGTATCAGAAGGCTTTTTAAATGGGCATCGGCATTCGTTTCGCCGGTGCGGTGGTGCTTATAGTCCTTGCGAAAAGGGGCCAGGCGT
>JAZDLG010000042.1:0-10408 GCA_043802125.1 Candidatus Omnitrophota bacterium | reverse complement strand
AAGCGCCTCCAGATAGGGCGCTATCAGTTCATCCTTATTTTCAAATGAAGCAAACGAACAATAAAAACACTTGGATCTGCAGAATGGGATATGGATATAAAGTGACGGGTACATGGCAGGCGCGGTCGCGGTATTCTAGAGCTTATGTATAGGCCTCTATCACACGAAGCAGCTCTTTATACTCATAAGGTTTTATCAAGTAATCTGTCGCCCCTAGATTCATGAGATGGACCATGGAGCCTATTTCATTTTTAGCCGTTGAAATAATAACTGGGATCTGCGCTGTATTAGGATTGCCTTTGATCGCTCTGAGCACGTCTTCTCCCTGAAGCCTGGGAAGTTTGAGATCAAGGATGACAAGATCGGACGGATTGTTTTTAATCTTAAGAAGCGCTTCCTCGCCATCCAAGGCCGTATCAATGGTAAACTCTTTTGCTTCTGTAAGCCTATTGCATAAGGCTTCAAGAAAAAGCCTCTCATCATCAACTATCAATATGGTCTTCACTAAACTTTTCTCCTGTTTTTATTCATGGACAGTTATCATATTATAACTTATTATAGTAACCATATGCTAAAAATGTTTTTATCAATACTCATCTGGCTCGGTATCTCCATACTCACCATCATCCTATATTTGGCGATGCTATTATGCGCCGTCATTTTTTATCCTTTTGACAAAAAACGCGCCATTGCGCATAAACAGTGCTTCTGGTGGTCGGACGCGGTAATAGGGCTCAACCCTTATTGGAAGGTCAATGTAAACGGCTTAGACAATATTGACAAAAACCGCACATATATAATAATAGCCAATCACCAAAGCTTAGCCGACATTGTGCTCATATACCAGATAAAAATGCAGTTCAAGTGGGTCGCCAAAAAAAGCTTATTTAAAGTGCCTTTCATCGGGTGGTCAATGTCGCTGGCAAGACATATAAAGCTTGAAAGAGGCAATTTTGGCAGCATAAAGAAAGTCTACCGCCAGGCTGCTGAATGGTTAAGGGGCGGCATGTCGGTACTCTTTTTTCCCGAGGGAACGCGCAGCGAAACAAACGAGATCGGAGATTTTCGCAACGGGGCTTTCAAGCTTGCCATAAAAGAGCGCGTGCCGATACTACCAATAGTGTTTGAAGGTACCGGCACAGCTATCCCTAAAGGGAGCTGGATATTCGAGACTAGTACGACCGCCAAACTAAAGATACTGCCCGCGATAGAAACAACGGATTTCCGGCCGCAAGACTTCGCCAAACTCAGAGATCTGGCACACTCTATTCTTGGAAAATAAGGCTTTTGAGCGCCCTTAACGCAGCGTCGTAATCCGGCGGGTTGCCCAGCTCTTTTACGTATTCAACGTATCTGATAGTATCGTTTTTATCAACGATAAATATCGCTCGGGCCAATAAACGCAGCCCTTTTATCAAAACCCCGTAGTTCATCCCAAAATCGGCTTCACGATGGTCTGATAAAGTCTGGACTTTCTTAATATTAAATTCCTGGCAAAACCTCTTCTGGGCAAAAGGCAGATCCATGCTGATAAATATGATGGCCGCATCTCTTGAGATACTTGCGGCTTCGTCATTGAATCTTTTTATTTCCGTGTCGCAGACAGGCGTGTCTAAAGAAGGGACCGCGGCAATAAGTTTGATCTTATCCTTGAAAGAATCAAGCGTTTTTTCGGACAGGTCCTTATCCAATACCTTAAAATTCCCTGCCTTTTGCCCGACAACAGCCTCGTTGCCCAACAAAGTCAAAGGCGATCCCTTAAACGTAACAATTCCCTGACGCTCCATAACATGCCTCTTTTACGGGATGCGTTCGCCCTTAAGAATAGCCGGAAGAGAACGCGTGTCTATCCTCATCCCGCCGTCGTGCTCTATTTTTATGGTATACAGAGTGCCCGGAACAAACATGGTCCCCGGGGCCTCTATCTGGGCGTTCTTTATCCCCATCTTTCTGGCCTGTTCAGGCTCTAAAGCGTATTTCCAAAATTTTTGCCATAGCTTTTCTTCAAAAGGATGGTTGAGTTTTCCTATTTTATAGCCGTCCGGGATCCTGTCAGCTTTTGCTATCTCAAATTCCTGGGTGTTGGCGCCATCTAGCACAAAGACCTTCCAGAAAAGATATATGCTTTTACCTCTCAGAGGGTCATTGCGTATGATATAGGAATCATCAAACCGTATTACCAGTGATTGGAACTGGATGATATTGCCGGAAAATGTAAAATATCTTGGCTGCATCTGTGCGCCGTCTGTGCCATATTCTAAAAATTTAATAGTGGTCCATTCTTTGCCGGTTATTTCATCAAAATGCACATTAGTAACCAAAACCTCGGCTATACGAGAGTCAGCCTCTAATCTTGCGATGACTTGCTTTAAGACCTTGTTCTCGCCTAAATATTTGAAAATACTCTGAAATGCCCAAAACCCGCAACCGGCAATAAGCGCCGAAGCAATGAAAATAGTTAATGGTCTTTTTATCGTTTTCTTCATCTGGTAAATGGGCTGCGTTTAGACCTGGCGCCGGCGCTGAATTTCTTCCAAGGCTTAGGCGCGCCGTCAGCTGTCTTCCAAGGCCTGGCTGGGCCGTCACCCTTTTTCCATGTCCTGGATGCGCCCGAAGCAGGCGCACCTGCGGTTTTTTTCCAAGGTCCGGATGTTGCCGCAGTTTTTTTCCAAGGCCTGGGTGCACCTTCGGTTTTCTTCCAATGGCTAGGTCCTGTTTCTGGCCTTTTCCAGGGCTTAGCCTTACCTTCAGCTGTCTTCCATGGCCTGAACTCGCCTTCTTTTTTTCGCTCCCGCGACGGAAATCTGCCCGGCCATGTGCCGCGCGCAGGCCTGCCGCCTTCATATTCTTTTTTCTTCTCATAAGACGTATCGTGCCAGGTTGTTATCGGGTCTGGCTTTTTCTCTTCCGTTTTAATACGCGCCTGGCTCACATTAAGAGGCCGCCCCATGAAATCCTTGGCGTTCAAAGAAGCTATAGCAGCGCCTGCCTGTTGGTCATCGGGCATCTCCACAAACCCGAACCCCCTGGGCTTGGCCTCTTTCTTCTCCATCACGATCACAACAGAGGATACTGTGCCAAAACCTTCAAATAGTGTCTTTAAATCTGCCTCTGTGGCGTCAAACGATAGATTACCCACGAACATTTTCACATTTATCTCCTTTTGGAATAAGCAACATTATACCTTCAACAAAACAAAATAGCCAAGGGTAAAAATATATATTGCGGATAAAATTAAATTTGATTAAGATGTATACTAACCTAATTAGATACTGATGTCTAACCGCTTCGCAGCCACAGTAGTTCCCGCTTGCGCGGTCTGCCTGCCGGTAGGCAGGGATTTCGCCACAGACACATTATGGTACTCAAAATTCGCCCGAACAACTTACGTCGCAACAAACGCTCCCCTACCTTCGGTAGGGCAAGCTGTAAGTTGTGGGCTCATTTAAATGATTTAGATGAAAATAAAACTGGCTAGATCCGCGGGTTTCTGTTTTGGCGTAAAAAGAGCCATTGACATGGCCTACAGGACACTCCTGGGCAATAAGAACGTTTATATGCTGGGTGACATCGTCCACAACGAGGAAGTGGCAAAAAAACTAAAAAATGCCGGGGTAAAAAAGACCAAAAAACTAGAATGCGGCAATGACAAGATACTCTTGATCCGCGCTCACGGCGCAAGCCTCCGCACCATTGATAAAGCCCACAAACTCGGCTACAGGATCGTAGACGCGACTTGCCCCATGGTCAAGGAGATCCATAAGATCGCAAGGCACGCCGAATCCGAAGGCAGAACGATAATAGTCATTGGAGACAAAAAACACGACGAGGTGCGCGGTATCATAGGACAGCTAAAGAGAAAAGCAATAGTCATCTCCGGCCCCAAAGACGTGCCTTTGAAAAAAATAAAAAAAATAAAAAAAGCCGCTATTGTGGCGCAATCCACTCAGAATAGCGTCAAAGTGCTCAAGATCGCGGATCTATTGAAGCATCATATCAAAGATTTAAAATTCTTTAATACCATCTGCCAGCCGACCAGGACAAAACAGCAAGAGATGCAACATATGCCTTTGGAAAATAACGCGATGATCATTATCGGCTCAAAGGCCAGCGCCAATACTCAAAGGCTCTACGAGATCTCAAGATCGCTCAATACGAAAAGTTACTGGGTCAGCTCAAAAAAAGACATAAAACCTAAGTGGTTTAAGGGAACCCAATCGGTGGGCATAACTGCCGGAGCATCTACTCCGGACGATACGACAAAAGAAATAGTGGCCTACATAAAAAAAATAGCTTAAACTATCCTGTTAGGATTTCCAGTTTGCCATTTTTATTGCTGAAAGTAGTCCCGTGACATGTGCTCAAAATGAACATCTCGTTTAAATCTGTTTTATGCATGGGGTAAGTACACAAAACCTCAACTTTTGATTCACGGATAAAGGCATCTGCTTCTTTTTCGTAACATAGCAACTCATCCTTTTCTTCCTGAGGCAAAAAAGAAGCATCGCCGCTTGCGCGGATACCGTCAAAACCCAGGCTTAAGGCCTCCTCTGCTATTTTAGCCCAACCATCCAAAACCTCGGCCCGGACGAACCTGCCTGACCTGTTATACAACGACCTGGCTTCAAACAACCTCAGCTGGCCTTTATCCATATATTCTTTTAGTTCCCCGATGCCTTCGCTCAGGGCTTGCTGCGCTTCCTTCAACCCAAGAGATTCAGGAACAGCCCAGACGCAGAACTTATTACGTTCAAACCCTTCCCTGAAATACGGCACCACTAATTCAAGCAAATCTTTGCTTGAACCGTAGAACATGCACATGTGTTTATGTTTAAAGTGCCTGCCCAAAATTATACTTTCCATATCACCGCTCCATAAATCTCGCGCTCTTTTATATCGCCCCCTTACGGCAAATCTTACCCCCTTCCCTGCCTCTATCAAGGTATAAAAAGAACGGGAGGAACTACAAGGCTGTTACCTTCCTCATCTTTATCTACTTTGTGATAATATAGACAACTACTCCAATTTAGGGCCGATCCCATAGCGATCCTTAACGGGCTGTCGTTGATCCGATTTATTCTATAAAGAAAACGATATCTTTGCGCTTTTGCTGTTTTTTTTGCTATCCTCACCCATTATCCTCACTGTCCACTCGTCTCCATTCATGAGCTTCTTTGCGTCAATGCGGCAGATAAACCCGTCTTTGCCGGGTAGGGTTTGCGATTCAAAGACTTTCTCCCATTTGTCGGACTTTGTTCCTTTGGCCAGCTCCACCGTATACCGAGCTTTATCTCCCCTGACCACTCCATAGATATCAACCGACGTGACTTCTTTGCCTTTTCTGTTAAAGACAATATCCATAAAGCGTACGGTCAATATCTTTCCTTGCGGATGCGCCAAAGCAGCGCGGGCATCCAGAAAACCCGCTCCGGTATATTGGTCCCATCCCGGCTCTTCAATATCGCTTGCCGAAGCTAAGAGGATATCCTCAACCTCATCATTGGTCAATTGCGGATCCTTTGCCAGCAACAATGACGCGACAGCAGTCACAAAAGGCGCGGCAAAAGAAGTCCCGTCAGCTTTATAGCACAGGTCTATTTTTCTGGCACTGGGGCCTGACCACACCGAATCTTTGGAATATAGAGAATAAATACTGCGCCCAGGCGCGGTCAGGGCGACATTAGCTCCGATATTAGAACTCCATATCCGCCTGCCTGAAGGCGCTGCGGCAGCAACAGCGATCACCTTGTGTAAGGCCGGCGGGCCATACTCTGATATACTGCTGGATTGATTACCCGCAGCAACAACAATAACACAGCCTTTTGTGTAGGCGTAATTTACACCATATTGTTCAAGCTTGGATATATCCTTGCTTCCTAAACTGATATTAATGACCCTGGCTCCGTGATCAGCCGCGTAATGTAATGCGCGATAGATATTAAAACTACTGGCCTTACCATGCTCATTGCCCACCTTAAGGGCCATTATCTGTGCGCCCGGATTAATGCCTGCGATCGCGATCGCGTTATTGGATTTCGCCGCAATAATACCAGTGACAAAAGTCCCGTGCCCTTTATTATCTGTAAGATCATTATTCTCATTAAGAAAATTCCAGCCGTTAACATCATCAATAAAGCCGTTGTTGTCATCGTCAATTCCGTTGCCCGGGACCTCTTTTGAATTGACCCAAAGATACTGCGGAGCGTCAACATGGCTGACGTCAAGGCCTGAATCAATAACAGCTACAACGACATTCTTCTTATCAGCATCCACCAGATTCCAGGCTGAATCAGGGTCAGAACGCGGCGTAAAACCAACAGCATGAAGGCCCCATTGTTCGTGTATTTTAGCGTCATTCTCTTTGCCGACACTTACCATGGTTTGCGCGACCTCGCGCATAAAGTCACGGTTCAATACGGCAGGCGCGCCTTTTTTAGCCTGATGCGCCGAACTATCAAAATAAAAAGGGTCATTGGGCGTTACATTTTCATTCTCGGCCTGGACGTCCCTTACTTTAACCGGCTCAATAAAATCAACGCCTGTTTCATGCTCCGTACAATCAAGAGCTTTCTTGCAATCCCCGGGGCGTTCAAATGAACCCTTAAGCTTATCGGCGATAGCCGCGATCTCTTCATCACTAACATTTTTATTCAATACCATTACCGAGTCGGCGTTGCCGTTAAGTTGCGACGGATCCACCGAAGGCCCCGAAACCGAACCCTGGCCAGCAGCCATGTCTTTAGCGCGGCGGATCGTATCCTCAATAATGTGATTATTTATTTGCAATGACTGTTTATAAATGACTGCAACCGGCCGGCCTGAAGCATCATAGATCTTGAGAATAATATTGCCCTGGACGCAGTCAACAACAATGATCGGCCCAGGCCCTGTAGTCGCATCTGTTGGCGGCACTGGCACAGCATCCTGCGGACAACATGTTTGAGGACAGGTAACCTCCATCTTAGAAAGTATAAGCGCGATATTATCAACCACTGTGCCATCATCTCCGGTGCTAAACGGCGTCCCACCATCTGGTTCAGCTAACAGATCGTGTTCGTGGCCGGGTTTTGACTCTGAGTAAGTAATGCCGCCAGGGCCTTTCTTGTCAATGTATTGATCATCAAGGCCTATTTCATGGCCGGCCTCATGAGGGATAACGCCATTGTCCGGATAAAAGCTAAATGAAGCCTGCATGTTATGTTGGAAAGGATCTTTGGAAAAACCGTCCCGATCAAAACCACTCCTAAATTCTCTCACTTCGGAGCGGAACCGCGGCGACAGAAAAAGAGCAACTTGGTCATAGTCTCTGCGCGACCGGTCAGTGTGCTTGGCAAATATATACTCATAAACAAACCTGACCTGACAGCAATGGTACATATACGGCGTTGTCCCATTCCACATAGCCTCAGTCTCCCGTTTCCAGTCAGCGAGTTTATTTTGTATTTCCGCATCTGAAATTCCGGACCTACGCGCAGGGTCATCATCAAGCGCATTCTGATTATTTTTTAGCTCATCATCACACCATTCTAGATCGCTGCGCGCGCGGGCTAAACTCTCTTGCGCGCGCGAAAGCGCCTCTTGCGAGCGCTGAACCTGAGGACTAGCGCCAACGCCTGGGTCGCCTCGCACATTGGCAAGTGCTCGCGCATATTCCTCCCCAAGGGTTGCCACCCGCTGTTCAAGTTCAGCGATCCTTTGAATAGTCGCGTCTCTGTATCGTTGTAATTCATCAATTGCCTTCTGTATCCACTCCGGGGGCGCTATATAAAATTCTTTATGCAAGGTTACGGTTATTGTGCAGGTCGCGGGGTCAGTTGCAATATATGTCTTAGCCTCGGCAAAACCGGTAAAAAAAATAAAAATTCCCGCGGCCAACAAAATACGATTATTTAAGGATCTCATTATAGACGACCTTATTGTTTGGAGGTGTTGCCACATTAATGGCCAGCATTATTCTGTCAAATGCCTTGACCGCTTGATTGCGCGTTCTAACGGTCTTCGTTTTTTTGTCGGCAGTGATCGTCAGCTGCGCATAACTGCCGTCTAAAACATCTTCAGCTATATATTCTTCTTTAAGGCTAAAAAAATCTGTATCTTTGATAACGCCGTAAATGAACCGAAGCGCTGCACCTTTGACGATAAAACGGCCTTTTTCAATAAAGACGCTATCAGCGGTGCTGTCTTCAGGAATTTCCCAATAGCTGCCGTTTCCTTTCGCGTCTATCTCTATTTTATAATGCGGACTACCAGGGGCAATGCCGCCTGAAACGGCAGTGATCTTAAGGTCCTGCGGCACATCGGCGACTACAGTATTTTCTGCCCATCCCAACCCTGACGGAGATATCAGAAAAACACCCCAGGCAAAGCATAAAGTTATAGCAATGATCGGAGCAATTGGTCTTTTCATTCTTTTTTCCTCCAACGGCAACTTACTTTCTTATTTTCGGCCAGGCCTCTTTTAGCTTCTGCTGCCAGGACTTCGCTTTCTTCAAAACAATGCGCTGCTGTGTTGACTTGGGCAGCTTATCAAAAAACTCCTTCACCTTGGGGTAGTCTTCTTTAGGGATCTCAAGGCGCTTCTGTTTAGCTACTTCGCGGATCACTATCTTGTCCTTTTCTTGCCTGTATTCTCTTTTCACGCTGAAGAAACCTATATCTTTTTTGAAATCCTCGGGTATTGAAAGGACCCCGAAACCCTTTGGGATCTGATATGTCGTTATTGTTTCATCGCAAGTATCACCCGGGAAGAATATGGGATTCTCCCTCTTCTCTTTAGTAAACTCAATTTCTCTTTGATAACCGGAAATATCAAGTATGATCATGCCATCGCTGACAAGATACGCGTCCCGTTGTTTTACTTTGATGTAGCTTTTTACACGTCCGTACCTGTTATCGAAATTCTCCCATCGGCGTTCCAGGACCTCTCCGCCGGCAGCTAACATTGCATTCAAACGCTGGTAAAAATCTTCTTTTTGGATATTATCAAGACTTTTCATCTGTTCCCTTGTTTCAATAGAAGTATCTAAGGGCCAAAGAGAAAGTGTTTCATTCAAAGCTGAACCATCAGCATTAATAATGGTCTTTATATCTCTTCGGGTATAGCTCCTCTCTTCGGCAAATATCGGAAGCCTGCCAAACTTTCCGCCGTCTTGCGTAATAACAAAGGTATAGGCATTCTGATAATAAAGCGGATATTCTCCGATATCGTATCCTTTAAGCTGGGGATCCACATAGAAGCTTTTTCCCTTTTCATCATTAACAAGGACTATCACATGATCAAATAACGTGGGAATAGGTAGATCATACTGAGGGTCTGTAATAGAAAACTCATCTTCGAATAAGACGACATTTGATCCAATGCCCGCGATTTTAAGCATGGCTACGCAAAGAAGTGAAAGATCCTTGCAGTCACCGTATTTATTCTTAAACACCTCATCTGTCAGGTGCGGCTCAAGCGAATATTCACCCAAAGACATCGAAACATACCGAAAATTATCCTGAATATACTCTAAAATAGCCCTGGCCTTATCCTTTAAAGTAACTTTCCCTGAGATGGCCTTTTGCGTAGCCGCTTCTATATCCGGAGTGATCTTTAAATTCTTCTGAACCAAAGCATAATACCAGTCAGAAACATCTTTCCAGCTCTTAATAGACGAAAACTCAACCACCTCCGGCACATCCCCTATTTGCGGCGGCCGGATGTATTCTTCAGGCTTGCGGTCATCATAGGCATCGTGTATTTCCCATGCATACGTGATAGCCGCGTTGTCTTGAGTTATCTTGGGCTTATAAGTAAGATTGAATTCTTTATATTGGATATTTAATTTTTTAGGAAGGATGATAGTTGTTTTCATGAGTTTTATGGGGATATTGGGTGTAAAGTAAAAATCTTTCCAGTATGCATTCTTGATCGGCATTCCCTTTGATTCAATGACGACTTTATATTCAATGACAGAGCCGACATTGACCTCCGGCATCGTGATCATCTTGACCATAATATTTGAATAAAAAGGATAAGACGGATACAGACTGACATCGCTGGTCTTCGTATATTTGTGCCTCTTGCCATCCGGGGTTATGGTATAAGCCGAGATCTCTGTTATCTTGTCATTCTCTTTATCGTAGGGTATGGGGACTTCCCCCATAGAACGGGCTTCTTCCTTAAGGATCTTTAGCTTCTTACGTTCCTCTCTCCTAAAAGACCAGTCTTCATTGACTTTAATGGTTACGCTATATTCAAGAAATATCGCTTCCTTATCCTGGTGCTTTTCTTCAAAGCCCTGCCCGGAACAAACAAGGGCCATACAGATAAATCCAACCAGCCCCAAAACCGGAGCTATTCTCTGATGCTTTTGTTCAAACATATCTTATGCCTCATGAACTCAACTATAGCCGGCAGCACTGAAAC
>JAZDLG010000082.1:0-3440 GCA_043802125.1 Candidatus Omnitrophota bacterium | reverse complement strand
ATCCAAAGCCCCCTCAAGGATCTCTTCCAAGCGGTGCGACGTAAAACCGATGCGGTGGTCGGTGACGCGCCTGTCCGGAAAATTATAGGTGCGTATCTTTTCGCTGCGGTCCCCTGTGCCCACCATAGACTTCATCATCTCTGAACGCTGTGACTGTTTTTTTGAGACGATCTGATCTAAAAGCCTCGTCCTCAAAACGCGCATAGCTTTTATTTTATTCTTTAATTGCGAACGTTCATCCTGGCATGTCACGACCAACCCCGTAGGAAGATGAGTGATCCTTACCGCTGAATCCGTAGTATTGACGCTTTGGCCGCCATGGCCTGATGAACGATAGACGTCAATTTTCAGGTCTTTCTGGTCTATAACCAACTCTGTTTCTTCGGGTTCAAAAAGAACAGCTACAGTAGCTGCAGACGTGTGGATGCGGCCCGAGGCCTCAGTAGCCGGCACCCGTTGAACGCGGTGCACCCCGCTTTCAAACTTCAGGCGTTTGTACGCCTCTCTGCCGTGAACAGCTAATACAGCTTCTTTGACGCCGCCTAAGTCCGTAGGGCTTACCGCCATTAATTCTACGGCCCAGTTTTTTGAAGCGGCGTACTTAGTGTACATACGATATAAGTCTCCGGCGAAAAGGCTCGCCTCCTGGCCTCCGGTACCTGCCCTTATCTCTATCATACAATCGCGGTTTAAGTCGGGGTCAGGCGCTTTGGTCAGCTCTTCTAACTCAGAACCCAGGCGTTCGGCTTTTTTTTTCAGTTCTACTACTTCAGCGGCAGCTAATTCCAAGAAATCTTTAGCGTGGCTTTTATCTAAAAGTATGTGGTTTAATTCGGTGAGCTGCTTTTGGGCGTCAAGGAATTCATTATATCGCTTAACAGCAGGCGATATCTCAGACATCTCTCTGGCATATTTAGCGGTCGCGGCGGCGTCAGTAACTACCTCATGGTCAGACAAAAGCGCCTCCAGCTCCTGATGGCGCTTTTTCATCTCATCAAACTTCCTTGCATCGCTTAACATGAGAACTATTGCTTTTTATACTTCTTCATGAACTTCTCAACGCGGCCGGCAGAATCAACGAACTTCTGCTTGCCCGTAAAGAATGGGTGGCATTTTGAACAAATGTCCACGCGGATGCTGGGTTTGGTGGAACGCGTCTGGATGACTTCGCCGCAGGCGCAAATGATCGTCGCCTCTTTGTACTGTGGGTGGATCTTGTCTTTCATGTTCGTCTCTCCTTATTCAGATACCCGCAAAAAACGCGGGTATCAATGCGGGCAAATAACTTATGTTCACTGACGTTCCATAAGTTATGCCCTTATTGATTCATGCTATCCAGAAAAGCTTCATTATTCTTGGTTTTTGAAAGCTTGTCAATCAAAAGTTCCATGGATTCCGCCGAGTTAAGGTCATTTAACACCTTGCGCAGGATCCATATCTTTTGCAGATGCTTAGGGTCTATAAGCAGCTCTTCGCGCCTTGTGTTAGAGCGCTTGATATCAATGGCGGGATAGATACGGCGCTGGAATAAGTTACGGTCCAACTGCAGCTCCATATTGCCCGTGCCTTTAAACTCTTCAAAAATGACTTCATCCATGCGGCTGCCGGTATCTACGAGAGCTGTCGCGATGATGGTCAAGCTTCCACCCTCTTCCAAAGCACGCGCGGCTCCGAAGAAGCGTTTGGGTTTATGAAGGGCGTGAGAATCCATGCCGCCGGTCAGGATCTTACCGCTGTGGGGAACGACCGTGTTGTATGCGCGAGCTAAACGCGTGATGCTGTCTAAAAGTATGACCACGTCTTTTTTGTGTTCAACCAGCCTTTTGGCCTTCTCAAGGACTATTTCAGCGACCTGCACGTGGCGCTCCGGTGGTTCGTCAAAAGTAGAACTGATGACCTCGCCTTTGACGATACGCTGCATATCCGTCACTTCCTCAGGCCGCTCGTCTATCAAAAGCACGATCATTATGGTCTCCGGGTTGTTCTTCGTTATCGCGTTGGCTATTTTCTGCAGAAGGACTGTCTTGCCGCTGTAAGGCTGGGCTACGATAAGGCCGCGCTGGCCTTTGCCTATGGGCGTAAGCAAGTCCATGATACGCGAGGATATCTCGCCGGTTTCGTGCTCCAACATAAAGCGGTCATGCGGATAGACGGGGGTGAGATTATCAAACAACACCTTGTCTTTAGCCTCTTCAGGATTTTCAAAATTCGCCGCTTCCACTTTTAAAAGGGCAAAATACTTTTCGCCTTCTTTCGGAGGGCGTATCTGGCCGCTTACGGTATCTCCGGTGCGAAGGTCAAACTTTCTTATCTGCGACGGCGAGATATAGATATCATCGGGGCACGGCAGATAGTTATAATTTGACGAACGCAGGAACCCGAAACCCTCCGGCAGTATCTCCAAGACCCCCTCGCCGAACAACAGACCCTCTTTCTCAGCCTGGGCCTGCAGGATCTTGAATATAAGGTCCTGTTTTTTTGCGCCGCTTATGCCGTTGACACCCAGGCCCTTGGCGAACTTGCCAAGATCAGTTATCTTCATGTCTTTTAATTTTGCTATTTCTAGTTTTTCCACTTTGCGTCCCCTCCTTAAATGAGCCCACAATTTACGCCTGCCCTACCGCAGGTAGGGGAGCGTTTACTGCGACGTAAGTTGTTTAGGCGAATTTTGAGTACCATAATGTTTCTGTGGCGAAATCCCGCGTAAGCGGGAACTACTGCAACTAGTGAGCGGTTAGGCATCAGTATCTATTTAGGTTATTTTACCACTAATCAACTTGAATAATCTTTTTACCTGCCTGAATGTCTCATATTTTGTTCCGTTATTATCTATAACAAAATCGCAACGCCGGGCCTTCTCCGCCAAAGGAAGCTGCGCGCGCGTCCGCGCCTTTATATCTTTGGCGCTGAACAGGGCATTTTTTAAGAGGCGCTCCCTCTGTTTTTTAAGTCCTGCCGCGACACCGATAGTCACGTCAAAAAATTTATCAAAACCCGCCTCAAAAAGAAGCGGGACCTCGACCACCATGATAGTTTGACCGCGCCTAACTTCAAGATGCCTCCTCATCTCAAAGACTTTGCGTTTCACCGCAGGGTGAACGAGGCTGTTCAATTTTTCTAAATATCGTTTATTGTAAAAAACTTTCTTCGCCAGGAGTTTCCTGTCAACGCGGCCGGCACGGAACACATCTTCGCCGAAGGCCTCTTTGATCTTTTTTATTACGCGCTGATCGTACAGCAGGACCTCATGTACCACGCTATCGCTATTTAAAGTTTTTGCCCCGGACCTTTCAAACATGGATAAGACCGTTGTCTTGCCCGTGCCAAAACCGCCAGTCAGGCCGACCATCATCATATCCGCATCGCCTTTTCGTAAAGGTCTACGTACTTCTTGGCTGATTCCTTCCAGGAAAAATTAAGGCGCATAATACGCTTCCTTA
>JAZDLG010000074.1:0-21912 GCA_043802125.1 Candidatus Omnitrophota bacterium | reverse complement strand
AGTCCAGGGGCTATGATGTCAAGACCTTGCAGAACGGTAAAGAGGCCTTGAGCTCGGTAAGAGAGAATCCGCCTGACATCATGTTCTTGGATATCAATATGCCTGTGATGGACGGTTTAGAGGCCTTAAAACAGATAAGGTCTTTTAATAAAGACCTGCCCATAATCATGGTCACGGCGGCCTATAGCTCCGAAGAGAAGATCGTTAAAGCCAAAGAGCTCGGGATCTCCGGATTTTTTGCCAAGAACTATACGTTTGATCAGCTTATACAGATGATCCAGATGACGCTTCGGACCCACAAAAGGCTGCAGCCTTCCGCAGGAGACGAGGCGCCTGCCAATGGGTAAGATCTCCGAATTAAAAAAAATATATCAGCGCCGCAGGCGCGCCATCGTTCTTCGTCTTTCGGAATTTAATAAGTTGAGAGATTCCGAACATGAGCGTTTTTTTGAAGAGCTTTGTTTCTGCCTATTGACCCCGCAATCAAAGGCTGAGAATTGTGGGCGCATTATCTCGGATCTAAAGAAGAACGGGCTCTTGCGTAAAGGCTCAAGGAAGCAGTTGGAGCCTTTTCTGAAAAGGACACGTTTTTACAGGAATAAGGCGCGATATCTTATGCTTGCGCGCCGGGCATTTTCTAAAGAAGAGATCGCGAGATTTAAGAAAAAGTTAGCGCGCCAGGGGCCTCTCGCCGCGCGGCAGTGGCTCATTGAGAATATCAAAGGCCTGGGGCACAAAGAGTCCAGCCATTTTTTAAGGAACGTTGGTTACGGTCAAGACCTCGCTATTTTAGATGTCCACGTTTTGCGTTCTCTTAAAAGATTAGGCGTGATAGATGAACTACCCAAGAGCTTAAGCCCCAGGAAATATCTCCAGATAGAAGAGAAAGTGAGGCGATTCGCCTCAAAGCTGGGTATCCCGGCATCGCATTTGGACCTTTTGTTTTGGAGTATAGGTACAGGCAAGATATACAAATAAGCACCACAATGTGCGCCGAAGGCGCATACAGCGAAATCCTGCGAAGCCGAAGGCGAAGAAGGATGACAACGGACATAGACAGCATATTAAACCTTTTAAAGAATAAATATCCGGATCCCGCGATCGCGCTGAAGTCAAAGAATTCTTTGGAATTGCTTGTGGCTACCATACTTTCAGCGCAATGCACGGATACGCGCGTTAACATCGTGACTGAAACGCTTTTTAAGAAGTACAGAAAGGCCAAGGATTACGCGAGAGCTGATCTTAAGGTACTTGAACAGGAAATCCGCTCAACCGGTTTTTATCACAATAAAGCTAAGCATATCATGGGCTCAGCAAATAAGATCTTAAAAGATTTCAGGGGCAGGGTGCCTGAGACCATGGATGATCTGCTTGAGCTGCCGGGTGTCGCGCGTAAGACCGCTAATGTCGTCTTATACAATGCCTATAACAAAAACGAAGGCATAGTAGTGGATACGCATGTGACCAGGGTCGCTCAAAGGCTTGGGCTGACAAAAAACAGCGTGCCTGAAAAGATAGAACAGGACTTGATGAGCCAATTGGATAAGAAAGAGTGGGGGCCTTTCAGCCTGCGCCTTATATGGCATGGCCGAGAGGTTTGTCATGCCCAAAAACCAAAGTGCTCCGAGTGTTTTTTAAAGGGTTTTTGTTCATACTATGGATAAAAAGGCAAAAAGGACCGTAGAGAAAGTCACTCCCAAGGAAAGAGACAGCCTGCTTGTCGGTTTTCTGCCTTTTCTTGCTAAAGGCAAATTCGTCAACGTAGCCACATGCAGTAATGAGCGCATGCCTAACGTAGCGCCCAAACTTATCGCCAAGACCGAAAAGAACATCATTTATCTTATTGATTATGTGATAGGCAAGACTTATTCCAACTTAAAAGAGAACCCGCGGGCATCCTTGTCTTTTATAAATGACCGCACATTGACGGGATATCAGATGAATGGTTCTGTAGACGTCTTGGAATCCGGCGAGGAATTTGAAAAGTTCATTGAGGAGTTCCAGAAGATAAAAACCGATTTTACGGTTGAGCGCATCCTTTTGAACGTCCGCATCGGCGAAAAAGCGACACCTTTGGATCTTTCTATGCCGGATCAGTTTGCCATCTTGAAAGTCAAGGTCATAGAGATAGTGGAAATAGGTTCCAGCGGCAGCTTAAGGTCAAAGTTGGCCTTTTAAATGAGCACGTGACTTATGGAATGATCAATGAACATAAGTCACTGTGCGAATTTATACCGATACTAGCAAGCAGATTTCTGTGAAATCTGCGTAGCGGTTTAGTAGCGGTATCTATTTAGGTATTTTTCAACAACTTTAACGGGGTCATTATGAAGATATTATTAGACAGAGAAGTCAGGTTGTATAAGGAGCTTATTGATAACGCTAACGTTATCATTCATGCCTTTGACGCGAAAGGCAATATCCTTATATGGAACAGAGCGGCTGAAGAGGTGACGGGGTATACTAAGAAGGAGGCCCTTGGCAATAGTAAGGTCTTTAGCCTTCTTTATCCCGACGCTGAATACAGAAAAGAGGTCTTAAAGAGCGTGGGCACGGCTTTCAAGGACAATTACAAGAACGTAGAGTTCACGCTTACCACCAAATACGGTGATAAGAAATGCATCTCCTGGTCTGCCATCCGCGTCAAGGATAAGAAAGGCAGAATAGTGGGTAGCTTTGCCGTAGGCATTGACGTCACCATAAAGAATCTTGTCAAGCAAAGGGAGCGCGGGTCTTTCCGCGCGCTTTTAAAATCCGTGCGTTTCCATGAGGACGACAAAGAGCGCTACGAAAAGCTGATAGAAAATCTTAAAGAAGAAGTCAATGCCTTGAGTAAAGAGTTGGCCAGGCCGCCGAAGTATTAGTCAATAGCCCATAGTTTATAGTCTATGGTTAAACCATCTTTAAGATCTATTTCAAAAATACTTGTTTTATTTTTTTTGTTTTTGGCGTGTGTCGGCGCAGTAAGGGCGCAGGTGCAGGAGCGCGCGCCACAGATCAGAGGTTCGACCTGGTTTAATGCCGGGGCCTACAAAAAGATAAACAACAAGGCCCTGCTCGGCAAAGTCGTCTTGATATTTTTCTGGACATCCAACGATACCAACTGCGATTCTGCCGCGCGCACCTTGAACGAGTGGTATCTACGTTATAAAAACAAAGGCTTTGAGATCATAGGCGTTAATTCTCCGGAATGGCAATTTGACTCTTCTGAAAGCGCTATTTTTTCAAAAATAGACATCCTGAACATCAAGTTCCCTGTTGTTATTGACGAAGATTCGTCCATGCGCATAGCTTACGCGCAACAAATGTGGCCTTCTTTTTGCCTCATTGACAGAGATGGCTACATAAGGGCGCAATACAAAGGTTTCTACACCTACCGGGATATTGAAAAGATGTTAAAGGCCTTGCTTGAAGAGAAAGCAACTCAGGTGCGTTTGAGGAGGGATTCAAGGACATGAAAAAACACGGCACCAGCCGCAAAGGGCGCGAGGCGGTCCGCATAAAGTTTTTAGGCGGTGTCAGGACCGTTACAGGGTCTAGCCATCTTTTGACCACTCCGAAATCGCAGGTCTTAATAGATGCCGGCCTGTTTTATGGCCACCGTGGAGAGTTCTATGAGATAAATACCACGTTTTCTTATCATCTTCCGCGCATAGGCGCCCTTGTTTTATCCCACGCGCACATTGACCACTGCGGCAATATCCCGACGCTCTTGAAGCACGGCCTGCGGTGCAAGATATACACTACATCAGCAACGCGGGATCTATGCAAGCTGATGTTGGCTGATTCCGGGCGCGTGCAGCAAGAAGATCTCCGGTATTTAAGGAAACTCGCCCCACGGGTCAGGGGCCGCAGAAGGCATGAACCTCAGAGGTCCGGCCTCCATGGGCCTCTCTATACGGAGCATGAGGCCCTGCGCTCCATTACGAAATTTCGGCCCTTGCACTACGGCCAGAGGTTTAAGATAACGCATGATACCACTGTCACGTTCTACGACGCGGGCCATATCTTGGGCGCCAGCGTCATATCTTTAGACGTAAGGATGGAGCGCAAGATATTGCGCATCGGTTACGCTGTGGATTTAGGCAGGGAAGACCTGCCAATGCTCAACAATCCCACGATATTAAAAGACCTTGATTATCTGATATTGGAGTCTACGTATGGAGGCAGGGTCCACTCGCCGATCTCCGAGGGAAGCGAGAAACTGCGCGAAGCCATAAACCGGACCGTCGCCCGGAAAGGAAAGATCATAATCCCGTCTTTCGCTCTGGAGAGGACCCAGGAGGTCATCTATGTTTTGGCAGAACTCTTAAAAGAGGGCGCTATACCGGCGCTGCCGATCTACGTTGACAGCCCGTTGGCTACGCGGGTCACGGACGTCTTTAGAAAAAATGTCCATTACATGGATCATAAGGTCAAAGACCTCATCCGCAATGACTCCAGCCCTTTTGATTTTTTACACCTGCACTATGTACAGGACCAGCGGGAATCAAAGGCCTTGAACAATGATAAGAGGCCAATGATCATTATTGCCGGGTCAGGTATGTGCGAAGCGGGCCGCGTCCTGCACCACCTAAAAAACAACATCACGGAATCACGCAACACCGTCCTTGTCGTAGGCTATATGGCTAAAGACACGCTTGGCAAGAAGATCGTAGATAAAGAGAAGATCGTGCGTATCTACGGCATGGAATACGAGTTGAATGCCGAGGTCGTAGTAATAAACGCCCTCTCGGGCCACGCGGATAAAGACGATCTCTTAAGGTACGTTCAGGAGTGCCGCCCAGCCAAAGAAGTCTTCCTTGTCCACGGCGATGAAGACCAGACGCAATGTCTCTATAATACTTTAGTCAGCCACGGGTTTAACGCCTGCATGCCCTCAAAGAACGAGGAGAAGCTGCTTTATGAAGAGTAAGGCCGCCTGGGTCGTCGTCTTATTCTTTATAATAGCTGCCGCTTTATCGTTCAAAGAGAAGATAGCCCTCTACGCGGTCAATAAAATCCTCAATAAATACGCGCCAGGCAGCGTCTTTTATACAAAAGAGTTTTCGCTTTGGCCCGGATATGTGCGCCTCAAGGATTTCGGGATAAAAAATACCAAAAATGCTTCGGCCGGCGCTTTAAGTTTTAAAGGCCAAAATGTCTTGTTTAGATATTCTTTGTTTTCTCTTTTAAGGGGCGATCTATCGGCTATTAATGAATTAGAAGTGGCAGCATCAAATTTGTCGTATGATGTTTTGGGGCTGGAAGATATAAAAATAGACTATTTAAATGACAAAGAGACGCGCTTACTTACTTCTTCCCTGGATATCCGGCGCATGACGTATAAAAAAGCCGTATCTAAGGACATAAAAGGGCGCTTTAGGATGGATCCAAAGACGCTCTATTTTGACGATATTGTGATCCCTATATTCGGCGGGATCATTAGGTGTTCCGGTTCTGTCCTTCTGATAGGAGAAGCCACTCCTGTGGTGGATATAGCACTACAATTGGAACATATTGACTTAAACGATGTTATAAAGTTCCTTGAGACCCAGAAACGCGTACAGGCTACAGGCGCCTATTCAGGTAAGATCCAAATCCTCATAAAAGGCGCGGAAATAATGAAAATAGAAGGGGCCCTGAAGTCAGAAGGCGGCGGCCGGTGTACCATTGTTGATGACTCCATTGTGGAACGGAATGCCTTGAGCGGCAATGGATTAAATATAGTGGTTGAAAATTTAAAAGATTACCATTATGATATAGGAAGCGCCAAAATAAGCAATAAAGGGCAAAACATAGCTATAGATCTCTTGCTTGAAGGCCAAGCCGGCAAGAGGCAATTTGAGGTTGTTTGGCATAGGAGTGTTATATGACAAGACAAAGAAAAAGAGCCGGTTTGATAATGAAGGCTACGATGGCCTTGTTGTTTTTGTTGGGGTGCGCTAGGGTGACCGTAGACTCCAAGCAACCCATCAAGGTTGATGTGACCATGCGGCTGGATATCTATCAGCATGTGGCTAAAGACGTTACGGCAATAGAGGATATGATATCAGCGCCTATCGCAGGGCAAGGCAAGACGAGCTTTTTATTCTTTGGCGTTGACGAGGCTTATGCGCAGGAGGAGTCGGATTTCCCATCTGATGTCATGGCCGCGATCGAACTTAGGAAGACCAGGCGTAACAATTTGGTGATATGGGAAGAAAAGGGCGCGATTGGTGAAGGCGCGGATGGTTTTGTTGTCGTCCGGGATATTTCAATCGCAGAGCACGCTTATCCATCCTACGCAGAACATGTTTTGACGATAGTGGAAGAGGAGAATAGAGATAGAAAGATAATTTACGAGTATGTGTCAAACAAGAACGGCGCCGCTCAAGACGAGACAGGAAGGTTGTTCGCGAAGCGCATCCAGGCGGATGCGCCGCAAGGCACGCCCATTGAAGCGCCGGATGGCAGTTGGAATACACGGTAGTGTAAAACAGGGCTAAGAGTTTAGAGAGGGCCGTTTCAAAAAAAGTTGGTTCGGCCATCGCGGATTACGGGATGATAAAGGACGGCGATAAGATACTCGTAGCCGTCTCAGGCGGTAAGGACAGCTTGACGCTTTTAAAGATCCTTTCTGAGCGCCGGTCTTTCGTGCCGATCCGCTATGACATGTTAGCTATCAAGGTAATGCCAGAGCTGAGGTAATGTGTTTCTGGTGCTCATGGAACCGTCGCCGCGCGCTCTTTGAGGCAGCGAAGGAATACGGCTGCAATAAATTAGCTTTTGGGCACCATAAGGACGACATCGTAGCTACGATCCTGATGAACCTTTTGTTTGAGGGCGAGATAAGCGCTATGGCGCCTTACCAGGAGATGTTCAAGGGTAAATTGTCCATTATCAGGCCATTGGCTTACGTGGACGAGGATGATATAGAAGAATTGGCGCGGTTGAATCGTTTTCCCGTGCCGCACTGCTTATGCCCGAATTCTAATACGACCAAGCGATCTGTTGTGACAAATTTCATCAAAGAGTTAGAAAAGACAACGCCGAGCGTCAAGACCAATGTTTTTAGAAGCCTTCAGAGGATAAAGAAGGATTATTTACTATAATGGCCTTACGCATAAATAAAAGAAAGAGCTTAGCGGCTTTAAAACAGGTGTTTTCCGCCCTGTTTGTTTTAGGCGTTATCTTAAGTTTCTTCTTCCTGCCTTATTATGATGCGGCTCGCCGCCTCTCCTGGTCTTTTGTCTGGGATATAAAAAAAGAGACCGTCCCTGTCGTCGCTGCTTTACAATTCGGTTTTGTATTTGCCCTGATCATATTTTTTGTTTATCTCCTTCGCCTGCAGAGGAGCTTACTTCGGGAAAAAGAGGAACTTGCTTCTGCCATCACGAATTTAGACGTCGGTTTTTGCCGCGAGATCCCCGGAGACAAGGGTGGTTTTGTAGAAGCGAACGACGGTTTTTTAAAGATCCTCGGATTCACAGAAGAAGAGTTGTTCAGATTAAGGCCGTCTGATATACACGCCGATAGCGAAGGATATAACAAGTTTAAAGACCTTCTGCTTTCGCGGGGTTCGCTCATTAAGGAATTGCGCTTTAAGAAAAAAGACGGGCAGGGTATCTGGGTCGTTGTATCCGCAAAGGCCATAAAGAACGATCGAGGGGAGTTACAGTGTTTTGAATATATCGTAATGGACGTCAGCGAACGCAAATGGATGGAAGAAGAGATGAGCTCGGCATATTTGCGTTTTGAATCTATTATTCAGAACACTCCTAACGTAGCCATACAGGGTTACGGGCTTGACGGCAGGATATTGGAATGGAATCACGCTTCAGAGGTACTCTACGGTTATTCCAAGCACGAAGTGATCGGCAAAAAGGGGCTGGACCTGATCTTAGGTGTTTCCGAACTGAAAGATTTTGAAGAAGCGTTTGAAAACATCAAAGTCACCGGACGTTCCCCGCAGGCAAGGGAGTGGAGGGTGAGAAACAAGAGCGGCAAAGAACTGACTATCTATTCCTCCATGTTCCCGATATTGCAGAACGGCAAGGTCATTGAAGTCTATTGTATGGACGTGGATATTTCAGACCGCGCTGAGAGTGAGAAACGATTAAACGAGATAAAAGACAAATTAGAGAGCCTGGCCCTTAAAGACGCCCTTACCGAGATATATAACTTTCGTTATTTCAGGGAGCGGCTGGCGGCAGAGTTTGAACGCGCGAAGCGCACGCTTTCGCCTATCTCTATCATGATGATAGACCTGGATTATTTTAAATCCATCAATGACAGCCACGGCCATCAGTTCGGAGATAAGATCTTAAAGCAGGTAGCGCGCCTTTTGAAGGCGGAATTGAGGACCAATGATGTCGTGGCAAGGTGGGGCGGAGAAGAATTCGCGATCATTCTGCCTGACACCAACCGCATAGATGCTTTCGGCGTGGGTAGCAAGATACTTGAACTCTTCCGCACGCGGAGTTTCGGCGACGGCAGCAATATTATAAGATTGAAGTGTAGTATCGGTGTTGTCAGTTATCCGGAAGACCCGCTCTTCTCGGTTGAAGAGATAATAGATGGCGGCGAAGAGAGCATCTATAGGGTCAAAGAGAGGGGCGGCGACGGCGTTGCCTTATATGGCCACGAGATCTCCGAAACCACGCTGGATAAGTATTCCGACGAGGACAGGAAGCGCTATATTGACTCCGTCAAACAAAAACTTTCTTTTTACGCCGTGCGCAGCGAACGTAGTATCCTGGAAGCCATTTATTCTTTAGCGAAAAGTATAGAGCTTAGAGACAGGCGCACGCGCGAACACTGCGATAGGATGGTAGAGTATGCCGAAAAGATGGCCCGGCGCGTCGGCATGAATGAGCAGGAAGTAGACAATGTCCGCCGCGCAGCCATGCTTCACGATATCGGCAAGCTCGGCATATCTGACGCCATTCTTTTAAAACCCGGTAAACTTACGCCTGAAGAATATGAGGCTGTAAAAAAACATCCCGTCATAGGAGCTGATATTGTTTCCGTGGCAGGATTTTTAAAAGATATTGTCCCGTTCATCCTCGGCCACCACGAGCGTTACGACGGAGGCGGTTACCCCAGGGGCCTCAAGGGCGAAGAGATACCTCTGGGCGCCAGGATCCTTGCCGTGGTAGACGTTTACGAAGCGCTTACCTCCGACAGGCCTTATCACAAAGCCATTTCTAAAGAAGAGGCTGTCAAGATCTTAAGATCCGGAGCGGGCTCCCAGTTTGACTCTAATATAGTTGATGTCTTTCTTAGTGTAGTAGGATGAACAATAAAAATATGCCAGGATACAGATTAGAAAAAAACGGCGCCTTTGTAATACACGACTACAATTTCACCCGTCCCTGGTCGAGTTTTTTCCCGGGTATCGCGGGCTTATTCGGCATACCTATCTGGGCTTTCTACGTGAACCGCGGGCAGTGTATCTCAAGCGTCGGCATACGCTCTAAGGATGAGGCAATAATGGAATTTATCCCCGCCAATAAAGCCTATCAGCTTACACCTTCACAGGGTTTTAGGACTTTTATAAAGTTGAAAGATAAGAAAGAAAGCATTTTTTATGAGCCTTTTTCTCCCAGGGAGGGAGCGCTTTCGCGCTCAATTAAAAATAAAATGGTGGTCCGGGCTTTTGACTTAAAGCTCGTTGAAGAGCATGCGTCTTTGGGGCTTGAGGTGGAGGTCTCTTATTTTTCTGTTCCCCAGGCGCCTTACGCGGCCTTGGCCAGAGAACTCGTAATAAAAAATACGTCGCGCATGCCTAAGCATTTAGAGTTCTTGGACGGGCTAAGTGTGATAGTGCCTTGTGGCGTCAATAATTGGTTTTTAAAAGAGATGAGCCGTACCATAGAAGCGTGGATGACCGTTGAGATGCCGGCAAAAGGTGTGCCTGTCTACCGATTGACTACGGACCCGCGCGATACGGCCCAGGTGGCTTTTATAAAGGGCGCCAATTTTTACGCCGGATTCCAGGAGAATAAAGATTGCGCTCAGACGAAAGTCATCGTGGACCCGAAGGCGGTCTTCGGCGAGGCATCAGACTTCAGCCTGCCGTTGAATTTTATTAAGAGCGGCTCTTTTTCTTATCCTAAAAATCAAACTGCCGAGAATAAGTTCCCATGCGGCTTTTCTTATGTAGATACAAGACTTAAACCCGGCGCTGAGGTAAGGTTCTATTCTATGATAGGCCACGTCTTTGACGTTGCCGATATCAAAAAACTAGGCATAGGAAAAATAGACAAAGATTTTATGCGCGATAAAAGGCTTCTTAATCAGCTTTTGATAGAGGGCATCATGGACAAAGTATTTACCGCAAGCTCTATCCCGGAATTTGACCTTTATGCCCGTCAGACGTATCTTGACAATGTCCTGCGCGGAGGCCTGCCTTATACGTTTGCGCTTGACGGCGGTAAAAAGAGCGTGTACGTATTTTCAAGAAAACACGGAGACCTTGAGCGGGATTATAACCGTTTTCTCGTGGCTGCCACGTATTTTTCGGAAGGTGAGGGCAATTACCGCGATGTCAACCAGAATAGGCGCTCTGACATATTTTTTGAACCTCTTTTAGGAGAGAAAAACATCATTGATTTTATGAACCTTATCCAGCTTGATGGTTACAATCCTCTTATTTTTAAAGGCGAGAGGTTCGTTATCTCGCAAGAGGCATTCAGCCGGCGCGCTCGCGCTTCGCGCGCTTCGGGCGCTTTGAACCTGCCCCAGAAAGATTCAAAGAAGATAGCCAACATTATTTCAAAACCTTTTACTATCGGAGAGATATTTCACTATATACGGGAAAATAATATTACCTTGCCTTGTTCCTGTGAGCTATTCGTAAGAGAGCTCCTGACGCTCTCTTCATCCAGCGAAGAGGCGGCATTTGGCGAAGGATATTGGTCTGATCATTGGACGTATAATACCGATCTCCTGGAGAGTTTTAACTCAGTATATCCAGACCGCACCAAAGAGCTGCTATTTGAGAAGAAGGTTTTTACGTACTTTGACACGCACGCCTTCGTTAAGCCGAGAGCTGAGCGTTATACGGCCCAACACGGAGAGATACGCCAGTATCATTCTATTTTTCTTGACGAAGAAAAGAGCGCGCTTATCTCGCGTAGGCGCGAGGCTAAAAATAAAGTCAGAACACATTTCGGCGAAGGAGATATCTTAAAAACGACGCTTATAGACAAGATCCTTATGCTCATTGTAAATAAACTAAGCACTCTTGATCCTTTCGGAGCAGGCATAGAGATGGAGGCGGATAAACCGAGCTGGTATGACGCCTTAAACGGCCTTCCCGGGCTTTTCGGTTCTTCGGCCTCCGAGACTTTTGAATTAAAGCGCCTGATCATTTTGCTTAAAGGCTTGTTTTTGAAATGGGGCATTCCCGCGGACAAACAGGTTCTCGTTATTGTTGAAGTTGCTGAATTCTTTGAAGGCTTACTCGGCCTGCTTGCGAGCAATGCTTCTGATCTTGAGTATTGGGATAAGGCGAATTCCTTGAAAGAATCTTACCGCCTTAAGGTAAGAAGGGGCGTGTCAGGAGATTTTAAGAATATCCATGCTTCAAAAATACAAGAATTCTTTGATATGGCGCTTACCAAATTAAACTCGGGCATTGCCAAGAGTTTTGACGCAACGACCGGCTGTTATGGCACATATTTTTCTCATAAAGCGGTTCGGCGTGGGCCTTCGGGTACCTTGGGGCTTTCGGGTCCCTCGGTACCCTCAACTTTAGAGTTTACGCAGGCGAGGCTGCCGTTGTTTTTAGAGGGTTTTGTGCACGCCTTGCGGACAGAGAAAGATAAGGCCTTATCCATACACAAGGCGTTGAGGAGGAGCCCTCTATGGGACAAGAAACTTAAGATGTACAAGGTCAACGCATCTTTGGCTAACGAGAGTTTTGAGATCGGGCGCGCCAAGGCTTTTGTGCCGGGCTGGCTTGAGAACGAATCCATCTGGCTGCACATGGAATATAAATATCTTATTGAACTTTTAAAAAACGGGCTATACGATGAATTTTATGAGGATTTTTTCCGGGTGCTTGTGCCTTTTCAAGCGCCTTCTGTCTATGGCCGCAGCATTCTGGAGAATTCTTCTTTTATAGTTTCAAGCGTCCATCCTGATAAGTCTCTTCACGGCGCCGGATTCGTCGCGCGCCTGAGCGGTTCCACGGCTGAGTTCATCCATATGTGGTTGCTGATGAACGTTGGGCCAGAACCCTTCTTCCTGGATAAGGCAGGGGCTCTTTCTTTGAGGTTGAGGCCGGTTCTTTGCGGGAAACTTTTTGCGCGCGGCCCTAAAATCGCAAAGCGCGCAAAGCGCGCAAAGCAAAAAGCGCCTGAATATAGTTTCTTGTTTTTGGGTAAGACGCGTGTTACGTATATCAATCCAAAAGGCAAAGATACTTTCGGCAAAGGCGGCGTTGGGCCTGTGCGCATCCGTCTTTTTGGACCTTTGGGACTTATAGCCGAAACAGAGGGCGGTGTTGTCCGCTCACCATATGCTGAGATAGTCAGGTCGGGTGAAGTGGAGCGGATAGAAGTCATTTTGGATAAGACCCTTCCTTGATGAGACCCTTCCCTTATGAGGAATTGGGAAGGTCTTACCCTTTCTGGATGAGACCCTGCCCTTATGAGGAATTGGGCAGGTCTTGCCCTTTCTGGGCAAGATTTCACTTGTTAGGGGTATCTACTAGCTGTATAATTACACCATGAAAATGAGGCTCGAAGTAATAGCGTTAGGCTGCTGCTTTTTATTCTTTCCTTTTGGGTGCGCGACCTTGACTGAGACCGGCGAGCTCTTTAGGGAGAGTGTCCAGGAAATAAGGGACGCCAGGGTTGATTTCGCGGTCATAAACCTCCAGTCTATCGTTAAGGAGGCTCCTCGTTCGCCCTATGCCCCTACAGCTATGTTCGCTCTAGGCGAATACTATTTTGACAACTCTGATTATTTTAATTCAATAAAGCTATTTTCGGACTATATCCATAACTATCCCAAGCACAAAGGCGTTATTTTTGCAAAACTTATCATTTATAAGATCATTATGGAATTCAAAAATGAAGAGGCATTAGGTTCTCAAGAAGACGCCCTCATCAAAGAGATAAGAAAAGAGCTGTTTTCTCAACCTCTCTTTTTGATCTTTTACGATAAGAAATCACCGCGCTCCTATAAATCCCTCTTTCATAATTCTTATCTCGTCTACGATTATGTGGATAAGATCAAAGTCTTCCGCAATGATAAAATTTTCTTTGAACTCTCACCATAACAAGATACGTTTTATCCTCTATGTTGTCTCATGCCTCACGCTCCTCGTCGTTTCAGTTAATATAGTCTTTTCAATACTCCTTAATAATAAAATTTCCGAAGCACAGCGCTTTGTCGCGCAGGCCGGGAGTTTCTCTTTTAAAGTCAGATTTGCTTATTTCAACGTCTTTAAGGGGTTGACGATAGCGGGGTTGGAGGTAAGATGCGACGAGCAGCCTCTTTTAGAGTCAAAAAACGTAGATATCGGTTTTGACGCGCTGTCTCTTTTGAAGCGCCAGGTGCTCATTAAAAATATCTCCCTGGGGCCTACGCGTGTTGACATGGGCCGGGTTTCTGATCTGGCGCAACTGATCGCAGAAGTTTTACCTAAGATGGATAAGACTATAGGTTTCTTTCCAACGACGTATTTTAAAGCTCTTGACCTGTATTTTGGCGACATCGTGCGATCTGACATACGGGGTTATTTATCTTGCGTCAAAGGCGATCTTTTGATAACGCGCGGGCAATTTTTATTAAAGAAAATCAGCATCCCGGCTTTTAACAACGCAGACCTTTTAAAGGGCAGTGGTTTTTACAAACCGTTTGATTACGTCTTTGATGTTGAATCAGATAACGGGAGTTTTAAGATATCCCGCCTTGAACTCAGCAATCCATCTTTGAAATTTACCGGGAACGGCCGCATAGGCGATCTCGGGAAAACTCCCAGCATGGATTTTGAGATGAATTTTATGAATATCGTCTTAGACGATTTCCCGTCGCTTAACAACGATCGCGTGCAGTCGCGGGGAGTCATTGACGCAGTTTTTAAGGCTTCAGGCACCTTTGGCGACTTAAAGACTTTATTAAGCTTAAAAGTATCAAACACGTATTTTACTTTTTTTGATTCGCTTTCCATAGATAGCGTCAGCGGATCTGCGGTGGCAAGCCGCGATCACATCGTAGGCCAGAATTTTAACCTTATTGTAAACGGCATGCCTTTTAGCGCGAATTTTGCTATTTATCAAAAAGACAATCCCCGCATAAAACTTGAGCTGTCATCGGTCGTAGCCAAAGGCGCGTCGTTGCCTCCTGCATTTGTTTTGGATCTTTCCGCGGATTGGGTAGACAGCGGGCTATCCGGAGATATCAGATCTAAGTTAAGATATGCGACCAAGGACGCCTTTAACATTTTAGATATTGATTTTAAAAAATTCCGGTTAGGGTATGATGAGGATCTCTTTTTTAACGTCCGGGACCTCATAGTTAATCTTACCGTGCAAAGCTCTGTAGCCAACGGTAAAATGAAGGTCTCAACCGACGGTTTAAGTTTTGAGCGCATTTTTTCTCATATCCGCAGACAAAAAGATGGTTTTGTATTAGACGGTTTTAAAGGTATCTGCTACGGAGGAACGCTGGAAGGACAGCTCAATTTTATGCCTATAGATGGGCGCATAGCCGTAAACGGGGAGGCGCATTTGAGGGATGTTGATCTTGACGAATTTTTCCGTAGGTCGCCTGAGGTGCAGCGCGTCCTTTCGGGAAAGCTGGCAGGAGACCTAAGGTTTGATACAAGTAAACCCGATATGTTTAAAGGCCAGGCATTCGTAGAAAACGGCATTGTGGAACAGAATCCTATTTTGAACGCGGTCTCTGATTTTCTGGGAGTGCCTTCGCTTAAAAAGATAGCCTTTGACGATCTTTCAATGTTTTTTAGCGGAGGCAGGGGCGAGTATGCCTCGCAGGTGAAGTTGCAATCGCCTGACGTCATAGGGGTCTTGGACGGCAAGGTGTCTTCCTATGATAAGGTGGAAGGTTATTTGTCTATTAGCCTGGCCACTAAGTTGCTGGATGAATCAAAGCAATTCAGAAAGATACTCATCTACATAAAACACGACGAGCCATCCGTTATCTTTGCCTTCAAGATATCTTCTTATCTTAATAGCCCGCGCGTTTTGTGGCTGAAAAATGAATTCAAGGAAAAGCTTCAGAACCTTCTGCCTGAACGCAACAAACGTTCTCTTCAACGCCAAGTCAACAGCATGGTAGAAAACATAAAACCGGAGTAAATAATCGGGAAACACTATGAAGCCGGCGAAGTCGACGAAGTCGACGAAGTCGATGAAATCGACGTCTTTTAAGGGGATCACGGCCGCAGTCCTGACAGTGAGTGATTCTTGCGCGAAAGGTATTCGCGAAGATGACTCAGGCAAGTGCCTGGTTAGGCTGCTTAAAGCCAGGGGCGCGCACGTGTTAAGAGAAGAGATCGTAGCAGACAATAAGAAAAAGATCGCTGGGCTCTTAAAATTTATTGCGGACGAGCTTAGGATAAAACTTATATTGACCAGCGGAGGAACGGGGTTATCGCCTCGCGATGTGACTCCTGAGGCGACCAGAGAGGTTATTGAAAAAGAGGTCCCGGGCATCGCAGAATTCTCAAGGCTTGAAGGTTTAAGGCATACAAAATACGCTGTTCTGTCGCGTTCTGTGGCGGGCGTTAGAAAAAATACGCTGATCATTAATCTGCCCGGTAGCCCCAAGGGGGCCGAGGAATCTTTTGAGACAATAGCTGATATTATTCCTCACGCCTTTGCGATGATCAGGGGAGAAGGGCATTAATTATTGAATAACGCAAAAGCAATAGAAGCTTCTTGGCCCACGGAACTTTTTGCCGTCTGCTGCGGTTTAGGGCTCGCTCGTTCCGCCCGACATCGTGTCGGGCACTTCGCTTGCCCTAACTCCCTGCCTACCAGCAGGCAGGCTTGCAGACTGGTGCGAAATGACGTGCCAAAAAGTTCCTGATTGTGGGCTTAAAGAATCTTCCATTACTTTTGCGCAACCGAATAAATAAAAGTTAAAATGATCTACTGGCAATTGTTCTTATCGTTTTTTAAGATCGGATTATTCGCCATAGGCGGCGCTTATTCGTTTTTGCCTCTTACGGAGAAGGAGATCGTTGAAAAATATCATTGGTTGACCAACTCTGAATTCCTTGATGTCTCCGGTTTCGTCAAGATCTTTCCGGGCGCTATTTCCGTTAAATACGCGACCTACGTGGGTTATAAGATGGGCGGATATTTGGGCGTTGTCATCACCAATTTTGCAAATTTGCTTGCGCCGGCGTGTTTTGTCATGATGGTCTCTGTGTTTTATGCGAGGTTTAAGGCTGCTCCTCATGTCAAAGGCGCTCTTAAAGTGATAGAGCTTGTTATGTTTGCCATGATAATAGCCGTTGCATTCCAGACCATATCCCTGAAGCAATTGGCTAGCTGGGTTTCTGTTGCGGTTGTAGTCGTGGCCTTTGCCCTTTTTATGTTTACAAAGATAGAACCCGCCGTTATTATCGTCCTTGCCGGCCTATTGGGCGCTTTCTTGCGATTTATATGATTCTTTGGTATAATTTGAGCACCAAAATGTGCGCTGAAGGCACATTCAGCGAAATCCTATGGAGCCGAAGGCGAGGTAGGATGAGACTTAATGTGCGCTGAAGGCGCGTATTTTAGCGAAATTTGAATACCACATTGTCAATTTTAGTGAAATCCCGCGTTAGCGGGACCCCCCCCGCGGTTTTTGCGGGGATCTTGAGCACTAATTTAAGGAATACGTTAATGGGTTTATTGAAGGATTTTAAGTATTATACGCCTGCAACATTAAAAGAGGCCCTGGGTTTATTACAGAATGCCAGCTACCCGCTTGTCTTGGGAGGCGGAACATTTTCTTTAAATCATCTTAAAAAGACGGCGAAATATCCGACAGATGTCGTTGGCCTTAAAAAGGTTTCAGCTCTGCGCGGTATAAAGGATTCAAAAGGTGTTGTGGCCATCGGCGCCATGGCCACAATGGCAGAGATCTCTGCCTCAGGCGTCATCAGGAAAAACTTTCCTTCGCTTGTTGAAGCCTGCTCTAAGCTAGCCACGACACCCATACGGAACATGGCGACCATAGGAGGCAATATTGCCTCGCGCTTCTTCTGGGTAGATCTGCCGGCTGTCCTTATTTCCATGAGTGCCAAGGTATCTATTGCAACGAAACGCAAGGAAAAAGTAGTCAGCATTCAAGAGTTTCTCGGATCCAAGCCGCCTAAAAAATTTATCCTGACCAAAGTGATCATTCCTAAAAGTGATTGTTTAAGCTTTTATTTCAGGCACACAAAGACCATGGTGGTTGACGTGCCGTCTTTGGCGCTCGCCTTCTTTGCCTCTTTAAAGAAGGGCAAGCTTTCAGGCGTTGTTTTGGTTGTCAACACTACCGTGTCTTTTCCCGTAAAACTTAAAGAAGTGGCTGCCGCTATGGAGGGCTTGCACCCGAAAGAGGTTTCATTAAAGAGCGTTACGCAGGCCTTGAATAAAGATGTTGAAAAATTGAGGCTTGACGAATACCGCTTACGCTGTCTGGCTACAGACCTTGAATCGCTCTTGGGGATTTTATGAGAAAGGTAAGAGTAAAAATAAATAAAAAAGCGCATGTTCTCACAGTCCGGGATTCTGAGCTTTTGATAGAGACGCTTCGCGATCGGCTCGGGTTGTTGGGCACAAAATACAGCTGCCTTGAAGGAGATTGCGGCGTCTGCACTGTCCTTTTGGACGGAAAGAATTGCCTTTCGTGCCTTATTCTGGCCGCGGATGTTGACGGGCATGAGGTTGTAACCATAGAGGGAATAGCGCAAAGAGGCAGCCTTCATCCTTTGCAGGAATCATTTGTTAGGAATGGCGCTATCCAGTGCGGTTTTTGCACACCGGGGATGATCCTGGCTGCTAAGGCCCTTTTGGACGAGAACCCCAGCCCTACGGATGAAGAAATAGCCGGCGGCCTTGATGGCAATCTCTGCCGTTGCACAGGATATATTAAGATAATAGATGCTGTGCGTGAAGCGTCGCAAATGTTAAAAGATGGAAAATAGAACAACAAGCCCTGTTGGAAAGAGCGTGCCCCGCATTGATGCCCGTAAAAAGGCTACAGGCGAGGCTGTCTACGCTTTTGATCTAAGACTTCCCGGTATGTTGGTAGGGAAGATGTTGCGCAGCCCTCATCCACACGCGAGGATCTTAAGTATTGATACATCTAAAGCTGAAAAATTAGAAGGGGTGGCTGCCGTGATCACGGCCGAAGATACGTTTAAGATAAAATTCGGGTCCAATGAATTTTTCTTTCCTAATACCGTAGACCAGATGGCGCTTGAATCCGAGAAAGTGCGTTATATCGGCGATGAAATTGCCGCTGTGGCTGCCGTAGACGAAGAGACAGCCCAAAAAGCGCTTTCTCTTATTAGCGTCAAGTATGAATGCCTGCCGGCTGTTTTTGACGCGGTTTTAGCCATGAAACCCGGCGCGCCTCAGATACACAACGCGATGAATAACATAGGCGTCATGATGCCGGTCCAGTTCGGCGACGCGGATAAGGGGCTTAAAGAATCCGACTATGTCAGGGAAGATGTATTTGTCCTCCAGAGCGCGGCCCATTGCGCGCTGGAGCCGCACGTCTCGATTGGTCAATATGAAGTCTCAGGCGACCGCATCACGCTATGGACATCAACCCAGGCTCCTTTTAAAGTCCGCGAGGCGCTCTCCAAAACTTTAAGGATGGCCGAGGCGGATATACGTGTTGTGAAACTTAATGTAGGCGGCGGTTTCGGAGGGAAATTGGAGATGTTACCCATGGATTTCGCGGCCTGTCTTTTGTCCAAGAAAAGCGGCGGCCTGCCTGTCAAGATATGCTGCACCCGTCAAGAGGAGTTTTCTTTTACCAGGCGCAAACACCCGATGATCTACAAGCTTAAATCCGGAGTCAAGCGCGACGGCACGCTCATGGCCATAACCGGCGAGGTCATCGCGGACGGCGGCGCTTATTGCAGCTATGGGCCGACGGTCATTGCGGCGGCCATTATGCGCATCTTCATGGTGTATAAGATAACGAATATACGCATCATGGGTTTTCGCGTCTATACGAATAATCCTATTTGCGGCGCGATCCGCGGGTTTGGCGGCGTGCAGTCAGGTTTTGCCATTGAGTCGCACATGGATATGCTCGCGCGCGGCATCGGCATGGACCCTGTGGAATTCCGTCTTAAAAACGCGACAGATTCAAACATGACCACTATAAACAAACTCATCCTTTCTTCAAACGGCCTTAAAGATTGCATTAAAAAAGCAGCCGATGTGAGTAACTGGAAAGACAAATACAACAGGAAAGATGATAAACGAGGAGACGTCGCCAGAGGCATAGGCATGGCTGTGGCTGCTGACGTTATGGGCTCAAAGATGTATAAGGCCCACGAGTCTGCAGGTTCCATAATCAAAGTGGAAGAGGATGGGTCTGTTTATCTTTTTACGGGCGCGGCTGATACGGGCCAGGGTTCGGATACAGCCATGGCTCAGATAGCGGCCCAGGAGCTGGGTGTTGCCTATGAGCGCGTCAGGGTAAAGGCCGCGGATACAGAGATAACGCCTTTTGACACGGGTAGTTTCGCCAGCCGCGTGACTTTTATCTCCGGTAATGCTACGAAGAATGCCGCGACGGATGCCAAGAGGCAGATATTAGAAGTTGTGGCATCTGAGCTAAAATTAGAAAAAGACGCTCTGGACATCCGCGATGAGCAAGTCGTAAAAAAACAAGACGGCTCATTTGTCATGTCTTTTGACCGGGCAATACAGCTTTGTCACTCCTTTAATTACGGCCATTTGATCATAGGCCGCGGCAGCTATAATCCTAAGACAACGCCTATAGATTTTAGGACCGGAGAGGGAAATGTCTCCGGCAGCTATGGTTTTGAGGCCCAGGTCGCGGAAGTTGAAGTGAACAAAAAAACAGGGCAAGTGAAGGTGATAAAGATGTATGATGTCCATGATATAGGCTACCCTATTAATCCGGCGAGTGTACATGGCCAGATAGAGGGATCTATCATCATGGGTATCGGCTATACCCTTCATGAGGACTTAAAATTCAACGAAGGCCGCGTGGTGAACCCCAGCTTTTCAAAATACAGGATACCTCGCGCCACTGATATTACGCCTATAGAGTCAATTTTTATAGAGACCAATGATCCCCAGGGGCCTTTTGGCGCAAAGGGTATGGGCGAGGCGTCATTATTGCCGACCGCCGCGGCCATTGCTAACGCGATCCATGACGCAATAGGGGTTCAGATAAAAGACTTGCCTATCACGCCCCAGAAGGTTTTGAAGGCGATAAAAGAGAAAGAAGCTGTTTGAATTCTTGCGGTGTGTTGAAAGACCGGATACATCCTGCGTCATTGACAGGAAGTTTCAAGGTTTCTTTTTCGTGTTTACGCATGAGCGTTGACAAGGGCTCATCGTTTTTCAGATCTTTAAAATCCCGGAATAACCTCTTTGAAAAGATCGGCGGGTGGCCATTTTTGCCTTCATAGGTCGGCACCACGATCAAAGACGGATTCTTTAGAAAAACTTCTATCAAGAGGTTTATCGTCTCTTTTTTGATAAAGGGCATATCAACAGGCAAAAGAAGGATGCCCTCGGTATTTGAGTCCAGGTTCGTAAGCCCGGCCTTAAACGAAGATGTCTGGCCCAGAGAATAGCTCTCGTTCAATACGATCTTGATGCCTGAATTTTTTGGTATTTTTGAAGATATTTTTTCGGCATCCGCGCCGAGCACTACGATGATCTCAGAGGCTTTTGTATCAAGCAGCATTGTCAGTATGCGCTCAATGACGCAATTAGCGCCAATGCGCACCAGGGCTTTAGGTGAGCCGAATCTTGTGTTTGATCCAGCGGCTAATAGAATACAAGATATCATATAGGTAGTTTTATTATAGAACACAATGGTCAAGCTATTCAACAAGATTCTTGAAACCCTGGCGCAGAATAATTCCTGCGTTCTGGCAACGGCCGTATCTTCACGAGGCTCAAGCCCGCGCAAGATAGGCGCAAAGATGATCGTCTATAAAGACGCCTCCATTGAAGGGACCATCGGCGGAGGGAAGCTGGAAAAGACCGTTATCGCCGACGCGCTTGACGCTTTAAAAAGAAAAAAGTCTTTTTTAAAGACTTACCTTCTTGACAGGAAGTCCGGCCTGCAGGTCTGCGGCGGCGAGGTCTCAATTTTTCTTGAGGTGTTAGAACCTGATAAGAAAATAATAATCGCGGGCGCAGGCCACATAGGCCTGGCACTCTCACTTATCACAAAGCTTTTAGGGTTTGAAGTCGTAATAGCGGATAACCGCCGCGCATTCGCAAGTGCTAGCCGATTTCCTCACGCAGACAGATTAATCTGCGCGCCCTACAAAGAGGCCTTCAAAAAAACACCCATAGATAAGAATACTTTTATCGTTATCGTCACGCACGGCCATGCATTTGATATGGAGAGCTTGGAAGCAGCTTTAAAGACAGGCGCCGGTTACATAGGGATGATAGGCAGCGATGCCAAGATAAAACTTGTCTTTAGCGCGTTAGCTAAAAAGGGTTTTAAAAAAAGCGAACTCAAGTGCGTCCATACGCCTGTCGGTTTGGATATCGGCGCTGAGACACCGGAAGAGATAGCGGTAGCTATCGCTGCCGAGCTTGTCGCAGTGGTTCGGGCTTAAAGCAATACGCTGGCGAGGAGGATGTTATGTCTTTAGACGTGATCAAGCAGATGGTTTTGGACGCGGGTATGGGGTATTTGGCTACGTGCGACGCAGACCAGCCGCGCGTGCGCGCGATGATGCCTATTTTA
>JAZDLG010000073.1:0-28692 GCA_043802125.1 Candidatus Omnitrophota bacterium | reverse complement strand
ATTCCTGAGAAACTCGTTGAATCAATCGGAAATTTTCTGAAGCAATCACACAAAGGCAAGATCGAACACTACGAAGCCGTTTCAAAGGAATTGAAGACACAATACGATCTACTGCAAAACCGCATTGAAAAGATGTATGAGGATAAACTTGACGGTAGTATTACTGAGGATGACTATAACAAAAGATTGCTTAAATATCGGGCTGAACAGACTAATATCCAAACAAGGCTAAAAAATCTTCAGGAAGTGGATAAAGATTATTACTCGACGGGAATCTACCTGCTAAAACTTGCCAACAAGGCCCCGGCTATTTTCAAAAGTTCTGAACCGGACGTAAAAAGACAACTTGTCAAGCTGATACTTCAGAACCCTACCATAAATGACGCAACTCTAACCGCTACAATAAGAAAGCCCTTCAGCATATTCGCCAAAGGGCTCTCTCGTTCTACATGGCTCCCCCCGGAAGACTCGAACTTCCGACCTGGTGGTTACAAGCGACCCGAAATTACTTTCGGACTTGGACTATATCATTGCCTTTGGCTTTTGACCAGTAGGCAGCAGGTGCATAGTCTCTGAACCTTCCCTGAAAGAAGAACCCGTGAGGGACCTCTGTTTTCAGGGCTCGGCTGCTGATTACCCTCGACTTGACGTTTGGGCTTCCAGCAATCCTCCTGCTTTTTCAACCCCGGTTTCCCGGAGAAGCTGCGGACTCCACAGCCACTCGCTCTACCAACTGAGCTAGGGGGGAATAGTTTTCAAAAAGAGCAGAACCAGATGCGATAATTATAGGTAAAAACACTTTTTTCGTCAAGCTAAATGCGTCGTAACCTTTGTTGCTGGATTTAGGGCTTTATAGTATAATAAACGAGAAAATGAAGATCATAACCGGGACCTTAACAATTAATGAACTTAGAGAAATGCTTGCCATGTTCGGCGATCTGGTTAAAGCTGTCGTTGATGTGGATAGAGAGCTCATTGCTATTGATGCCGAACTTCATTCTGATCTGGAGGCGCTGCTTTTGGAGGATGGTTCAAAACAGGCAAGCCTTTGGGGTATAAACCTTTATCCGGAAATGCCGGGTGATGAATTTATTGAATTTGATTCCATGATCAATATGCGCCCGTCTCAAGGCAATAGAAGCCGCGGCGTGGATAATGAAGAAATGCGTAAGAAGATCGTCGCGGTCGTTACAAAAAGGGTCAAACGATGAGTTATCGGCATAAAGAGCTTGCTGCGGGCCGTTGGAAAGACCTGTCACTCTTAGAGCAAATGGCGAATATAGGAAGCGAGGTTGAGCGCGCGTTAAACTGGCGGGCGAAGAAAGACGCCGACCACACTCAAAAAGCGTTTGAGCGGGCCATTGAGTTAATAGACCTTACTTTAGACAATACAGGAAGTTTTGCCCGTTTAAAAGAGATCGCCCGCATGAGAGAAGCCATTGTGGATTATTTTTTTGGGGCAAACCAGTTCAAATCTACTGAAAGTTCCTGGCGCAACTACTTTTCACACTTTACATATGCCGCGCGCAGAAATCATTAAATGAGATCAACAAAAAAGGAGGGGGGTATGATCAGAAAGATAGGTATTCTGTTTTTTTCGGGATTGTTCTTATTGAATATTTGCGGCTGTGTTGCAGTCATAGCCGGTGCTGCCGGAGGAGCGGGAACATCAGTCTGGCTTTCTGGAAAATTATCTCAGGAAGTGAACGCGTCTTTTGATAAAACCTTAAAAGCCACAAGGTCAGCTCTAAAGTCAATGAAGCTTGAGGTCTCAAGGGAGACCGTGGAAAAAGACATAGCGCAGGTCATGAGCAAATATACTGACGGTAAGACAATATGGATAGACATACGCCCCATCACCGAAACAAGTTCAAAAGTGGACGTGCGCGTAGGCGCTGTCAATGGAGATGAAGAAGCCTCTGCTGATATTTTAAAGAGGATCCAGAAATATTTGTAAAAAGCGCATTAAAAGGTTAACCCAGGTCACTCTACCAGGCGATGCGTTGGGCTTCTACAGCCCATGGAGTAAAAGGCGGAAGGTTGGCAGGATCGTTAAAAGCGGTATTATAAGCCCAGGCGCCGTTTGCCACTGAGCTATTCCACAAAGCCACGAAAGACCCCTTGATAGTCAAATTTCTTCCTGTCCAATTTTCATCGAGCCGCGGATAGTTTTCCAGGCCTCCGTTGTAATTACCGGTTGTCGTATTGTCTATTCCGGCGATAAAGGCGCTGTTGAACGTTGTCGCCGTGGCCGGCCTTGAACTTAAGGCGCTTGTGCTGTTTGTATCGCTCCAGTTATTTGAAAGAAGGTTGAGCGAATCCGCGATTATGAAAGTAATTATATCACAATGTCCCGATTATGCTAACCAATAAAATCTGTTTGCGCGTTGGCCAAATGTGTTTATAATCTTTAAATGAGCACGCGACTTATGGAACGTTAGTGAACATAAGCCGCTGCGCGAATTAATACTGTGCCTGCGAAGCGGTCAGGCATCAGTATCTGTTTAGGCTATTTTATTCTATGCCCCAACAAAATTCCCCTAAATTCAGATTTCCCCAAGTCCGCATCGTAGAAGCTTCTGCCGGTTCGGGCAAGACGTATGCTTTAGCCAAGAGGTACGTCCAGCTATTGATCAATCCTACGCTTTCGCCGAATGAGATCCCTTTGCGCAATATCCTGGCTATTACATTCAGCAACAAGGCTACCATGGAGATGAAGGCGCGGATCCTGGATTTCCTGAAAAGAATAGCATTGGATAAGTTTTCGGACCAGAAGGAAAAAAAAGAGCTTGTCGCGTCTCTTGAAGTTGATTTTGCGGCCGCTCAGAAAAAGGCACTGGCCATCATGGAAGATATAGTTTTCAATTATAATTTCTTTCAGGTCCAAACCATAGACAGTTTTGTTAACGCAGTCCTTTCCGGTTGCGCTTTTAAGCTGGGCTTATCCGCCAATTTCAGGATTAAGGCAGACGCCAAAGAGCATCTCACTTACAGCTTAGATAAGCTGATAGACGCGGCCGCTACAGACAAAAAAGTGCGCGATGCTTTTCATGATTTCATTTCGCAATACTTATATCTGGAGAACAAAACAGGATGGTTTCCCAAAGATGACATTTTAGCGATATCAAGCGACCTGTTTTATAAGCTTAACCGGCTCGGAGGCAGTTTCTTGCCGGGCAATGCGGATGCCGAAAAGCTTATCTTGAAAAAAAAGAAGCTTCTTTCAAAGATGCGCCGGTTAAGGAAGAATTGGCCCAAGGGAGCCCACAAGGCCTTTGAAAAAAATTTTACGGAGTTCCTGGAAGAAAATAAAAATAATTTTGATTTTGGCTCGGTCTCAGATTACTTTAAGAGGGAAGAGTTTCCCGTGGTAAAAGGTGAGGAATGCGAATCCGCGACACGAAGGTTTTGGAGCGAGATCGTAAAAGAATTGTCTGTTCTGGCAGGCTTGGAGTCAAGGGTAGTCCTTAACCCCTATGTAGATATCTTTAGCAAAGTGCTGGGCTATTTTAAAGCCTTATCAAAGAAGGCAGATTGCCTTTTTTTGGACGAGCTCAACCGCGAGGCAGGCGTACTTTTTGACGAAAAAGAAGTAACGGTGCCGGAGCTATACTACAGGCTTGCCACGCGCTTGAGGCATTTTTTGATAGATGAGTTCCAGGACACAAGCTCTTTGCAGTGGCAGAACCTCGCGGGCATGATAGAAGAGGCCCTTGCCACAGGCGGTTCGTTGTTTTACGTAGGCGATAAGAAGCAAGCTATTTACCGGTTCCGCGGCGGTGAAGCAGGCCTTTTTGACAGCGTCAAAGAGCGTTTTAAAGATCACAACCTCATCCTTGAATCTTTAAATCAGAACCATCGCAGCTTAAGCGAGATCGTATCGTTTACGAATGAGGTCTTTTCCCAGGGGAACCTAAAGAAGCTTTTTTTAGATTTTAGCGCATCAGAAGAAGAGGCTGTTTTAAATGTTTTTGAAGGCTGTCAGCAAAGTTTTATTAAAGGCCGCGAGGGCGGCTATGTTAAAGTAGAATACGTTGATCCAGAAGATTCTAAAGAGAGGTTGTTGTCGCTTGTCTGTGAGCTCTTAAAGAGGTTCAACCCCGTAGACATAGCGGTCCTGGCGCGGGAGAATGACGACGTTGAATTATTGACGGAGTGGCTCGTTGAAAAAGGCCTGGCAGTTGAATCTGAAAAGACCTTGAATATCCGCAATAACGCCGCCATAAAAGAGATCGTCTCTTTCCTCAAGTTCCTGGATTCGCCTATTGATGATCTCTCGTTCGCCTCTTTTATCATGGGTGATATCTTTCTTAATGCCTCGGGGTTGAAAAAAGACGATGTAGATGATTTTATATTTGGTTTTAGAGAAAAGAACAGGCAAGAGAAACCCGTTTACCTTTACAGGGAGTTCCGCCGCAAATACCCCAAGGCCTGGGATGAATTTTTTGAAGAATTCTTCAGGTCCGTTGGTTTTATCCCTCTCTATGAACTGACCGTAAGCATATTCCGCAGATTTGACTGTTTTAATTCATTTCCCGGCCAGCAGGGGTTCTTGATGAGGCTCCTTGAGCTGATCAAGGAGAAAGAGGAGGAGAAGAACGGCCTTGCTTTGTTCCTGGAATTTTTCCAAGAGGCAACCGGCGAAGAGCTTTACGTGAGGGCCTCAAAGACCGACGCCGTAAAAGTCCTGACGATCCATAAGGCCAAAGGATTGGGCTTCCCCGTAGTCATCCTTCCGTTCCTGGATATGAAACCAAAAGTAGGCCCTATCATCAGCCGTTTTCAGGACGCTCGCCTGACCTTAACGCGCATGCATAAGAAATACAGGAATTTTTGCAAGGACGTGGAGGCCATATACAGGGAAGAGTATCTTAAATCCTTTATTGATGAATTGAATGTTTTATATGTCGCTTTGACCAGGCCAAGAGAAGAGCTTTATATATTTTTGCCGCAAGGCGCAAAAAAGCCCAGCCTCTGCAGCCGGCTGTTTAGTTTTAGCGATAGGGTTGAATGGGGTAGAATAACGGAGCGCCAAAGAGAAGCGGCAAAAAAGAAAGAACCTTTAGATCTTGAACTATCGCCCTCTTCCTGCGAAGACTGGGTCAAGTTTTTAAAAGACGAGTTCATTGAGGGCCGGCTGCTTGAAAATCGTAAAAATATCCTGCGCGGCGAAGCCTTCCATTATATCTTGTCATGCCTGGGGGATCTTTCTTCTCAAGACCAGGGTCTTGCCTTAGAAGACGCCATAAATAAGGCGCGCCATAAATTCCCGCATTTCGCGCTTCAAAAAGACGATGAGGATGTTTTAAGAAGATTTTTAGAGGATGAAAGATTCAGGCCGTTCTTTTTCGCGGGAGATAAAAAAATATTTCAGGAACAGGAGATCATAGATGGCAGGGGAAACACCCGCCGCGTGGACCGATTGATAGTCGGCAGGCAAGAGGCATATGTCATTGATTACAAGACGTCAAAGGAGAAACACGAGCAGGATGTTGAACAGATGCAAGAGTATGCCTCTCTTGTCCGCGGTATCTTTCCGGATAAAGAAGTTAAAGGGTTCTTGATCTATCTTGACACACTTGAGTTGCAGGCCATTTTATGAATAATACGGTGACTTACAGTCTTGCGGACGATTTTATCAAGAGCCTGGCAACGTATTTGGAAGACCATTTTATAAAACAGGGCAAAGAGCTTAACAAGGTGGCTATAGTCTTCGGAGGCGCTCGGCCGCGGCTATTCCTGCAGAAAGAGCTTTCTCTCCGGATCAAGAAACCATTTTTTCCTCCTAAATTCTTTACTATAGACGAATTTATTGAAGCCATCCTTTTTAAAAGCGAGCGAAGCGAGCGGAGCGAACGTAGCGAGCGGAGCGAACCCTTTACGAAGATCTCTGACTTTGAGGCGAGCTACAGTATTTATCGCCTGGCTAAAAAACACGCACCTTCGGTTTTAAAAGGCCGCGAGCATTTTTCGCAATTTCTGCCTTGGGCGCGGGAGATATTGGGTTTTATAGAACAGCTTGACCTGGAAGCTGTTGAAATAAAGACGTTGGAAGATATTCAGTTCAACGCGGCAATAGGTTATGACGTCCCGGAAAGTATTAACGCGCTGCTTGTCCATATCGTGGCTCTGCGGCGCGCCTTCCATGAATTTTTAAAAGAGAAAAAGTCTTACACAAGAGGTTTCGCGTATTTGCGCGCGGCTGAAATGTCAATGAATAAGGCGGATTTCAGCGAATTTGAGACGATACTATTTTGCAATTTTTTCTATTTGCATAAAACGGAAGAGGCCGTTGTAAAAAAACTCTATAACGACGGCAAGGCCTTTTTGTTTTTCCAGGGCGACGCAAAAGAGTGGCCTGTCCTTGAAAGGACGTCTAAGAATTTAAACTGCGCTATTCAGAGCGTACAAAGAGAAGAGGCCAGCCCTGAACTTTCTATTCACGCGGCTTTTGACCTTCATTCCCAGGTCGCTTACGTAGCAGAGATCTTAAAGATCATAAAAAATCCTGATAAGACGGTCATTGTTGTGCCTGATCCGGAGAGTATCATTCCTTTGCTTTCAAGGATAGCCTCAAGCGTAGGTGATCTCAACGTATCCATGGGCTATCCTGTCAAGAGGAGTTCTTTGTATCACCTCTTTGAATGTCTTTTTAAGGCACAGGATACAAAAAAAGAGGATGCGTATTACACAAGGGATTATTTGAGGTTATTGAGCCATCCTCTTGTCAAGAACCTAACCTTATCCGGCGAGGCGGCTATGACCCGCGTCCTTTGCCATAAGGTTGAAGAAGCGCTTATTGGCGTTATCGGCATGGAGGAGACGCCTTTAGGCGGGAGCCTTTTTGTCTCCCTGGATGAAATATTAAACGAGGAATCTCTTTTTGAGGCGGCTTTGGAGACATCAAAAAGCGCGTTAAAGACGCTTCATAAGGTATTATTTCAGGATTGGGAAAAAGTTAAAAACTTTTACGATCTTTCTCTTTGCCTTGACGCTTTACTTGACGTGCTTCTGCGCCATAGCCTCTTAGAAAAATATCCCCTGAATTTGAAAATAGCAGGCAAGATCTACGAGATCAGCGATGAATTTAAGAATGCCTCTTTTAAAGATGAAACATTCCCAAAAGAGGATATCTTTAAGATATTTAAAAATAAGCTTGATGGCGAGATGGTCTCTTTTTCAGGGTCCCCGTTGAAGGGCCTGCAGATCTTAGGCTTGTTTGAGACGCGCTCTTTAAGTTTTGAGAATGTCATTATTATGGATGTCAATGAGACGGTATTGCCCCGTCTTAAGATCTATGAGCCGTTGATCCCCCGCGACGTGATGTTAGCATTAGGCTTAAACAGGCTTGAAAAAGAAGAAGAGATCCAGCGGTATCAATTCGCCAGGCTATTGGCTAGCGCTCGCTGCGCGCATATTTTTTACCGGGAGAGCGAGGACAAGGAGAGGAGCCGTTTTATTGAGGAGCTGGTTTGGAAGAAGCAGAAGGCGCTTTGTGACCTTGATGCCTACTCCATCCCGCACGCCCGTTTTAAGATAAAAGTGGCGCCGAAAGAGATACAGATATTAAAAAGGCCCGGCCACGCAGCTTTTTTAAAAGGTTTTCGGTTTTCCGCCTCAAGTGTCAACACGTATCTGTGTTGCCCTTTGAGATTTTATTACCAGTATGTCCTGGGCCTGCGGGAAAAAGAGGGCTTAGCCGTTGGGCCTGAGGCTTCTGAATTGGGGACGTTCATCCACAGCGTCCTTGAAGAGGCGTATGCTATTTGGGTCGGCAAGCGGCCTTGCATAGATGATAAGTTTAAAGATTTTTTTGCCGGGATATTGACGAAAAAATTTGAAAATGAATTCAAAAAAAAGATGAGGTCGGACGCGTTCCTGGTCAAAGAGGTCATTGATTTCAGGTTGTCGCGTTTTCTGGAATGTGAGAAGACGAGGCCGGTCAAGGAGGTTGTGTGTTTGGAGGGGGTGTTTGAAGACACCTTAACGCTTGATGGAGATATTTTCAGGTTCAAGGCCAGGGTGGACAGGATAGACAGGCTTGATGACGACAGCCTGCTTATCATTGATTATAAGACGGGCGGGTCTGATAAGATGCCTGTTAGTCCGGCGCGCATTGATAACATTACTTTAAGCAGGCACTTTCTTAAGAATACAGTCAGGTCTTTTCAGCTGCCTATATATTATTATTTAGTAAAGCGGGCTCAAAAAGGCGAGAATATCAATGCCGCCCTGTATAATATCAGGGAGTCTGAGGAAGGTTTCTCCGGAAGCAAGCTTTTCAAGGACACAGAAGGGACGGATGGTAAAGACAGGATCATGGGAGTTTTTATGAGGGCCCTTGAGTTTCTGCTCAAAGAGATCGTTAACCCCGCCGAACCTTTTAAAGCGGACCAGGAGGATAGCCGCTATTGCCGCAATTGCCCGTTTTTTTACCTCTGCAGGTGATCAGTACAGGACCACGTTAGCTAAATTTTAAAAGTAGGCACTTCTTGACAGTAGCAATAGTATATGCTATCATTCGAATATACTAATGATGAAGAACTCTATGGAACAAAAACTTTACGAACTCCATGCTCATATGTGTCAGGTTTTTACCTCACCCAAGAGGTTAGAGATACTGAATCTTTTAAGAGATAAAGAATTATCTGTAGGAGAATTGGCTAAGATTGCCAAAATCCGGCAGGCAAACCTTTCCCAGCACCTAAGTATCTTAAGAGAAAAAGACATTGTTAAGACCAGGAGAGAAGGCACAACAATTTACTACTCCTTAGGTAATCCCAAAATTGGCAAAGCATTTGACATTATAAGAGAGATGCTCCTTGAGAAATTAGCCCAGACAGAGAAACTGTCTCAAGATATACGTAAAGCTAAAAGAGCGTAGTTTACTTGCCCGCCGATCTTTGTGGCGGGTTATTTTTTTCCTTAATATATCAGTCTATTCTAATAAAAGAATATATTCAATATGACAGAATATAAGATTTTTGAGAAGAGGAGGAAGGTAAAACAGTTCATTATGGGCATTGTTTTTTTTGTTGTGCTCGTTGGCGGCTGGAAATATCCTCTTTTGGGTTATTTTATCCCTTTGTGCATGCTTTTAGGTATGGGCATAGGGTTATTTCGTGGCCGAAAATGGTGCGACTGGTTCTGTCCCCGCGGCAGCTTTTTTGACGCATTTATTAAACCAATAAGCCCTAAAAAAGAAATCCCTGAATTTTTTAAAGGTTTACCCTTTAGAATAGGAATGCTTTCATTTCTTATGTTGATGATGACTCTCCAGATCATCAAGCGCTGGCCAGATCCCTATCAAATAGGAATGTTTTTTGTGGTCCTGTTGACAGTCACTACAGTTATAGGTGTTATATTGGCTTTAATCTTCCACCATAGGACATGGTGCTGTTTTTGTCCTATAGGCTCAATGGCTAATTGGGTGGGTCGTGGAAAATATTTCCTAAGGATAGATTCTAAACTCTGCGCTGAATGCGAGCTCTGTTACAAAGTCTGTCCGATTCAGGTTGCTCCATTAGAGTTTAAGAGATCAAGTCTGGAAACTGTAACGGACGGAGATTGTTTAAGGTGTGGCTTGTGTGTATTGTCTTGTCCAAAGGGAGCGCTGGAATTAAACGGAGGCAAAAGATGAAAAATGATATGTCATAAAGGAAAGCAAAAGCACGTGACTAATAAACCTCCGATCCTGGTCAATAAGTCTTACAACCGGCCATCGGTTTTTAGGCCGGATAATCTTTTGCGTGAAGCCAGGCGGCAGAAAGGCGTATCAGCCGGGAACGTTCCGGAAATATGTATTTTAGACCCAGATGGCGACTTCCTTCGTTATGTGAGGAATTCCGCGGCCGGCATCCGTGATCCTCATTGGGCTTGTTACCATACCGACCTTTATGATTTTCATATCAACGGCAACCCGGTCGGCGTTTTGGGTTGTGCGGTAGGCGCATCTTTTGCTGTGCTTGTGGCTGAAGAATTATTTGCTTCCGGTTGTCGATTTTTAATCAGTATTACATCCGCCGGACAAATAGTTTCGGTTCGCAGGCCACCATACTTTATTCTGATAAAGCGCGCTCTCAGGGATGAGGGGACAAGCTATCATTATTTGCCGCCTGAACCTTATGTTGAGATCCAATCGGATGTTTATTCAATGTTAAGCGGTTTGCTTCAAGATGATCCGTCTGTTGTGCGTGGCGATGTGTGGACAACGGATGCGCCTTTTAGAGAAACGGAAGAGGCGATTGCTTTCGCCCGTTCCGAGGGTTTGCTGGCTGTTGACATGGAAGCGGCGGCTTTATATGCTTTCGCTCGAGCCAGCGGGAATCAGATTGTTTGTTTTGCGTATGTGACTAATCAGATGGGTACGATCAAAAGTGATTTTGAAAAGGGTTTGGAGAATGGGGGCGCAGTTTTGATGGATCTGGTGTCAAGAGTTGTGCGTGAGTGGCGGCGCTTAGGCACTCAAAATCATAACAGGAGTTGATTGGGATGAAGATACGAGAAAGCGGGATGCCTGAGTGTAAGCTTTGGGAAAATTTTTTTGATCCCGTAAAGATTTTGACTACACTCGGTTTAAATAGCCAAATGGGTGATGTGGCGGAATTTGGTTGCGGCTATGGCACGTTTACGATTCCGGCCGCTAAAATTATTAAGGGAAAAATATATGCGTTTGATATTGAGCCTGAAATGATCCGTGTTGCCAATGAAGAAGCTAAACAGCGGAAGATCCATAATGTTGAGACAATTCTGCGTGATTTTGTAGTTAACGGTTCCGGTTTACCGGACGGAAGCGTAGATTATGTGATGCTTTTTAATATTCTCCATTTTAAAAGGCCAATGATCCTTATTAACGAAGCAAAGCGGATTTTGAGGGAAGGTGGCAAGCTTGGGATTATTCATTGGAATTATGACCCGAAGACGCCGCGCGGGCCCTCAATGGATATCCGTCCAAAACCGGAAGATTGTATAAAATGGACTGAGAGTGTTGGGTTCAGCGGAGCTGTCCGATACGACTTAAAGCCGTATCATTATGGAATCGTTTTAATTAAAAAGGGAGATGCAAGATGAAAATAGGAATTATTATCTCAAGCAATGACGCAGAGACGTCTTGGAACGCACTTCGATATGCAAACTTTTGTTTGGGACAGAAGGATAAAGTAAGGGTATTTTTGACAGGCAAAGGCGTTGAGTATCAGAAAATAAGTACTGATAAATTCAACACGATTGAGCAGGCAGAGAAATTACTTCAGGCCGGAGGCAAGATACTGGCTTGTGGAACGTGTATTAAGTCCCGCAATCAGGAAGGCACCGAAATGTGTCCGATCAATACCATGAAGGACATGTATGAGATCGTCAAAGAGAGTGATAAAGTCGTGACTTTTTAAGTGCCAATTGAATCAGGGCCATTGACAGTTCGTTTTTTTTTGGTATCATATTGAGCACCATAATGTTTATGCAGCGAAATCCCGCATAAGCGGGAAAACAAACAAGGGAGGTCGTTAGGCGGCCTGAGAGTTCCGCGTTGTGAGCGGATGACCTTTAAGCGGCGAGCATTGCCGCGGACCTGATCTGGATAATGCCAGCGGAGGGAGGTGCCTATGGAACATTTTTATTAACGATCCCCGTGGTTTTGGCCATGGGTATTTTTGTTTGTAGCCAATCCATTTATTTAAAAAAGGAGTCTAAAATGATCAAATTTTATCCGATCAGCGAAGCAAAGATCACGCGCGCGATTACAGCGGAGTTTTATAGGTGGTTCCAGGAGTACATCGTCTCAGACGTTGTCATCATCGGTGGCGGGCCCAGCGGCCTTATGGCTGCGAGAGATCTTTCCCGTGATGGTTTTAAGACGCTGGTCATAGAGAGCAATAACTATATAGGCGGAGGTTTTTGGATAGGCGGCTATTTCATGAATACTTTGACGTTTAGGCAGCCGTCTGAGGAAATTTTAGACGAACTCGCCATTCCATATAAAAAGGTTGAAGAGGGTTTGTTTATCGCTGACGGGCCCAGCGCCTGTTCTAAGTTGATCTCAAGCGCTTGCGAGGCCGGCGCTAAGATCCTGAATTTGACCAAGTTTGACGATGTGGTCTACAGGAATAAAAAAGTAGAAGGGGTTGTCATTAACTGGTCGCCTGTTTCAGCTCTTCCGCGGGCCATCACCTGCGTTGACCCTGTTGCCCTTGAGACAAAAGTGGTCATAGATGCCACCGGCCATGATGCTTTTGTTTGTAAAAGCCTGGAAAAGAGGGGGCTTCTGAAGTTGGCTGAATTCGGGCCTATGGATGTGCAGGTTTCCGAAGATGCTGTGGTTGAAAATACGAAGGAAGTATTCCCCGGCCTGATAGCCTGCGGTATGAGCGTTTCAACCCTTTTCGGCATTCCCCGCATGGGGCCTACGTTTGGCGGCATGTTGTTCTCCGGCCGCAAGGCTGCCAGTGTGGCTAAGGATATCTTGGTGCGCGATAAAGAGTTGGCGATTGCTTAATCGCGATTTGCACAGCAAATCGCGATTTACACCGCAAAGCACGCAAAGTGTATCTTTGCGCCTTTGCGGTGTTTTTCTATTCGGCGTTTTAGCGTTTTTCGTTGACAAATCCCGCGTTTTGCCTTAAGTTAATACCTATATGAAGATATGGCTTTATTCTATGGCAAGCGTGGTCTTGGTCAGCCTCATTTCGTTGATAGGCGTAATCACCATTGCCATTGATGAAAGGCGCCTTAAAAAATTCCTCATTTTCATGGTCAGCTTCGCTGTCGGGGGCCTTTTTGGGGATGTTTTTCTTCATATATTCCCGGACATCTATAAGGAACCCGGGTCACACCTGTTTGTATCTAGCGGAGTACTTGCCGGTATATTTCTATTTTTCGTCCTGGAAAAGTTTATTTACTGGAGGCACTGCCACTCCGGAGTCTGCGATACGCATACCAAGCCTGTTGTTCTCCTGAATTTGATAGGCGACGGCCTTCATAATTTCTTGGACGGCGTGATGATCGGGGCAAGCTATCTTGTCAGTATTCCTTTAGGGGTCACAACGACTTTGGCTGTAGTATTTCATGAGATCCCGCAGGAGATAGGCGATTTTGGGATCCTTGTCAACGGAGGGCTTAGCAGATGGCAGGCGCTTCTGTTGAATTTTCTTTGCGCATCATTGGCTATTGCAGGCACGTTATTAGCGCTTTTTGTCGGGCCTCAGATAAAGGGTTTTTCTTTAATAGCCCTGCCTTTGACAGCAGGGGGCTTTATCTATATAGCAGGCTCTGACCTTATACCTGAGCTTCACAAAGAAGCTAAATTTTCACGTTCTCTTTTGCAATTATTCTCAGTCGTCCTTGGCGTGGGCGTAATGGCGCTTTTACTTTTATTGGAGTAAATATGATGAAATTAGATAACGGCGCCTACGCCCAAGAAGTCAAAAAGACGCTTATTGTGGTTCTTGTCCTAAACTGGTTAGTGGCGTTTGCCAAGCTTATAGTCGGATATACCATCCACAGCATGAGCATGGTGGCGGACGGCTATCATTCTTTCGCGGACGGCGCTTCAAATATCATCGGCCTCTTCGGGATGAGGATAGCGTCTCAACCTAAAGACGCGGACCATCCTTATGGGCATAAAAAATATGAGACTTTCACCTCAGTCTTAATAGCGTTTTTGTTGTTTATCCTTTGTTTCCATATTGTCCATGATAGCTTTGAGAAGTTCCGCACTAAAGAAGTCGCCCAGGTCAATACGTTCAGTTTCGTGGTCCTTTTTGTCACTCTTCTTGTTAATATAAGTGTCATGCTTTATGAGTCTCGTAAAGGCAAGCGCATCGGCAGCGACGTTCTGGTCTCGGACGCCTACCACACGCGCGCTGATATACTGACGTCGTGCTCGGTTATTTTAGCTTTCATCGGCATAAAGCTGGGGTTCAATATCTTAGACCCTATCGCGGCTCTGGTTATCGTTGTCTTTATCGGCAAGGCCGCAGTAAATATTATCCGCGAGAGTTCAAGCACTCTCTGCGATAGCGCTGTCATTGACCCTCGCGAAATAGAAAAGACAGCCTTAAGCGTGGGAGGTGTCAGAAAGTGCCACAGGGTCAGGACGCGGGGCAGGAAAGATGATATTTATATAGACCTACACGTCCTTATGGATGACGAGACTCCTTTGGTCAAGGCTCACGATGTCTCCTCCAAAATTGAGGCAAAGATGAAAGAAGGTTTTGGAGGAGTCACGGACGTGGTCGTGCATATAGAACCTTTGAGCAGCGAAGGAGACAGGGATGACTAAGCAAGCCGCCAACACGCCAAAATACAGAGTTTTCATTTTTTTTGAAAATGAGGATATCAAAAATCTTTTAAGGAAAGCTCTTGAGAAGCACGGTTATGATATCATTGTTTATATTAAGCCTGAGCGCTGCATCAATTATGCCGTTTCGGAGTTTCGGCTTTGTTTGTCCGCTCGCGCTTGCGCGGATATTATCATCATGGAGCGGCATATTGTTGAGATCAAATCTCTTGATTTCGTTGAAAGGCAGATAAAGGGTAAGTGCAAAGTTCCGTTGGAAAATAAATTGATCATCTCCGGCACGTTTGATGAAATAGATACGGCGAGAGCCAAGGCATTGGGAGTGCGCATTATGCACATGCCTTTTGCGTTAGCAGAGTTGTATAAGTGGTTTGATGGATGCGAAGAACGCCTTAAAAAAATGAAGTAGTGATGGAAAATATTTCTATCGCGGTAGCTTTTACGGCCGGCCTTATATCTTTTCTTAACCCGTGCGTCTTGCCATTGGTGCCGGGATTTTTGGGATATCTTTGCGGCGTTTCTTTAATAGACCCGAAAGCGCATAAGCTTAAGGTATTTCTTAACAGCCTTTTCTTTGTGCTTGGATTCTCTTGCGTCTTTGCCGCAATGGGGGTCTTGCTTAACACTTTGTTTCAAAACGTTTCTTACATTGCCAAAGCCTGGTTAGGCCGTATCGGCGGAAGTATCATTATCTTGTTCGGCCTTCATCTATTGGGCCTCATAAAAATCGGCTTTTTGGAGAGAGGGCATAGCGCCACAATAAAGAAGCTTAGAGTCTCGCCGTTTTTGTGGTCTTTTATATTCGGGGCTGTATTTGGCATCAGTTGGACACCTTGCGTAGGCGCTATCTTAGGGAGCGTCTTGGCATTGGCCCTGGCAAAGCCCGCTTTGAGTTTTTTCCTTCTGTTGAGCTACGCCTTAGGCCTGGGACTGCCTTTTCTTTTAGTAGGCGCGTTTTCTTCGTTTGCTCAAAGGGCTATCCAAAAGGCTGTTGTATTTTTAAAATACTTCAATATTTTTTCGGGTGTTTTCCTGCTTATTTTGGGCGTTCTGGTCTTTACGGATAACCTGGGGCTTTTAGTCAGCTCTAACTTTTATTTGGAAAGGCGCAGGGGAGCAGGCCCGATTTCCGCGCCGGATAAGGCCGCGCTTGGGCTTTCGGCAGGAGCTGTGGAAAAATCAAAGAAATACGAAAGGGCCAAAGAACTGATCGCGCCAGACGGGTTTATCAATAGCCAGCCGTTTAAACTCTCGGACTTTATAGGAAAAAAAGTCATTTTGTTGGATTTCTGGACATACAGCTGTATCAATTGCCAGAGGACGCTGCCTTATTTAAAAGCGTGGTATGAAAAATATAAGGCAGAAGGTTTTGTGATAGTAGGGGTACACTCTCCGGAGTTTGAATTTGAGAAGCAATACGACAATGTCCTCGCGGCTACCCAAAAATGGGGCATTACTTATCCTGTCGCGCTTGATCGCGATCATAGGAACTTAGAGCTCTACAATACTATTTATTGGCCTTCAGAGTTCCTGATTGACATTGATGGTTTTGTCGTCTACAAAAATATAGGCGAAGGCCATCACAAGGAGACGGAATTTAAGATCCAGGAGTTGTTGGACGAACGCAAGCGCGTTTTGGGTGAGGAACAGCTTTTGCGCGATAGGATACCTGTCAGTCCGCAAGGGGCGGCGACAGTTGATTTTCTTGAAATAGGCACGCCTGAGATCTATCTGGGCAGTTCAAGAAATAAGGAGAATTTCGGTAATCAGGAGGCCTTTGAGCCGGGCGCTACTATTGATTATCATTTACCGAATACTTACAAGCCTCATCAAGTCTACATAGATGGGGCCTGGTACAACGGCGCCGATCATCTTGAATTAAAGTCAACCAAAGGTAAAATAGTTTTGATCTATACGGCCAAGTCCGTCAATGTCGTGGCAGGCTCCTTCAAAGAAGGAGTGCAATTGAGGATAAAATTAGACGGTAAGCCTGTTGCCGGCGTCTTTGTCAAATCTTTTGACCTCTACAAGCTCGTCTCCTCTGACAAGTATGGACAACATCGGCTTGAGATAAATGTTGAGGGGGAAGCCCTCGCGGTCTACGCGTTCACCTTTGGTTAAACGAGCAGGAGCATCTTATGGCGAATAATAAATCAGTATATAGGGAAATCATCAAATCTTTCTTCCTAAGTTTTAAGCGGCTCTCTCTTTATGCCGTAGACCATCCCCTTTCCAGGGAGATCTTAAATAACTTGTTCAAGATGTTTGACGCCTTCCTTAAAGAAAATCAGGAGATCCTGTTTGTCGTAGGTATCAATGAGGGCGAGATGTTAGTGAACCAGGAAGCGTTGACTAAGGACGTCATGGGCGTTGCTGAGATCTACGCGAAATTCAAAGGTTTTAAACTTGACGGCGTGAGTTTTGAACAGGGATTGACCTTTGAAGAGCTGACTGGTTTTATAGTGGCAATGGCTTCATCTTATATAACAGACGCCGGTAAGGCCGCGCCCATACCGGAGTTACTTAAACAAGGTTCCCAGAACGTCAAGATCAAGAAGATACACTATGAGAAGGTAGAAGAAGACCAGAAGGTCGTATCAATAGATATGCCGGATAGCCCAGGGCCGGGTGAGGGTTTAGGCAGCGGATCAGGTGGCGGCATAGGCTCAGGTGATGGCTCCGCCGGCATAGGCTCAGGTGATGGTTTTGGCGGCCCAGGCGTGCCTGGTGGCCAGGGTGGCCGCGCCAATGCTTCAATGGACATAAAAAATTTCCTGACAGGTAAGAATCAAGAGATAGGCGGCGGCGCGCAGGGAGTATTTGAATTGATGGACAGGGATGTCTCAGGGGTAGCTGAGGCTATTATAGAGAGCGCTAAGGAATCCGGCGATTTTGAGGCGGTCATAAAAAAATTCGTTGGTTGGCTTGCTAAGAATGTGACGCCTATTTTGGTTGAGAAAAAGAAAGACCCGGCCAAGTTTATACAGAAACTCTTTGATTCTTTTAAAAAGGGCGAGGGTGCCGCGCTTTTTCCAAGCAGCGATGCCGTCATAGAAGAGTGCTCTGATGAGATAAAAACGGCGATGGTCCAGGACGCCTTTTCGCTGTATAAAGCCTCTCCAAAAAAAGCCGTCAATGTCGCTGTCAAAATATTAGGCGATGAAGATGACCAGAACAAGATCCTCCCGAAGTTGAAAGAGCGTTTTACGGCCGCAGGCGTTGCTTCAGATGAGGCTGATTCTTTTATTCAGAAAACAAAAACGGAGCTCGCCAAAGATGAAGAAGTCCCGATATCCAAAAAGAAATTGGCAAAGCTTATGCGTCTGAGTGAGAGGTTTGAGGAAGAAATGGGCCAGAAGGTGCAGATAGCCACTGAAGGATTGAGGAGGCATAACAAGCGGCTTTCCGATGAGAAAGAAAGGTCTGAGAGTATTATGCGCCATCTCGCCGACGGTTTAGTCGTAGTTGACCGCGCGGGCAACGTGGTGATGATGAACCCAGCGGCAGAGAAGCTTCTGGGCCGGGGCACGAAAGAGGCATTAGGCAGATCATTGGTGGAAGGCCTTAAGGAAGAACACCTCATGGCGGTAGCCAAAGGCCCGTTAGATGATAAGGATGAAGCCCACATCACCAAAGAGATAGAGGTCAGCAGTAAGGATGAGACGACCAAGAAGGTGCTGCGGGCGAGTTCCGCTGTCGTTGAGAACGAAGACGGAAAGACGGTAGGTATGGTTTCCGTATTAAGCGATATCACCCGCGAAAAAGAGGTTGAGGAGATGAAGTCTCATTTTGTATCTCTTGTGACCCATGAGCTGCGCACTCCGGTAGTGGCTATACAGAAATCTTTAGAGCTTATTCTAAGCAAGACGACCGGAGCCATCAATGAAGACCAGGAGAGGTTCTTGTCCATCTCTAAATTTAACTTAGAAAGGCTCAACAGGTTGATCAACGACCTTTTAGACATGTCAAAAATTGAGGCCGGTAAATTGACGCTTAAGCCCGAAGCATTTGATTTTCGCGACATCGTAAACGAAGTGGTCTCGTTATTCAATAGCTGGGCCAAGGATAAAGAAATAACCATACATCTGGATTTAAAACAGGGATCTATGGCTGTTACTTTAGACCGCGACCGTATGACCCAGGTCTTAGTCAATCTTGTCGGCAATGCGCTGAAATTCACTCCGGTAAAAGGAGAAATCACGGTTATGGTAGACGCATTGGAGCGCAGGGAAGGGATATGCGCTGAGCCGTGCCTGGAGGTTACGGTTGTTGATAATGGTATCGGCATAGACCCGAAGGATTTTAAGCGCATCTTCAATAAATTTGAACAGGTGAGATTAGTCTCTCCTTCGGGCGTAGGCGGGACGGGGTTGGGTTTATCTATCGCCAAAGGGATCATCAGCCTTCACGGCGGCGCTATCCGGGTTGAAAGCCAGATAGGGAAAGGCAGCAGGTTCATCTTTGTGACGCCTAAGGTTTTAAAAACATCATGAGATCCAAGCGCGCTTTTTTATTGATCCTAACTATCGCATTATTGTCCGCTTTGGCGCTGTATTTAAGGATTTTTGTTTTTTCGCCGAGTGTCTGCGTCAGGGGCCGGTGTTTAAAAGTTGAGTTAGCCGCTACACCTGACGAATTATCGGAAGGATTGATGTTCCGCAAATATTTGAGCTCAGCGCGCGGGATGCTATTTATATTTTCAAAAGACGATTTTTGGCCTTTCTGGATGAAAAACACGCTTATCCCACTGGATGTCATCTGGCTGGATAAGGATAAAAAGATAGTAGACATGGTTGTCAACGCCCAGCCCGCTGTGACGGATAACCCCTATAGCTTTAAACCTGTTTCTCCTGCCCGGTACGTCCTGGAAGCGAACGCCGGTTTTGTAGAAAAAAATAAAATTTCAGTTGGTGACGAGGCGAGATTTGATTGGATTTTTTTACCCGGCAAGATATAATACGAGGATATATGAATAGTATGCATGAGAAAAATGAGCGCAAAAATGCCCGGATGTTTTTTGTCTTAGGCTTGGCTGGGCTTTTGCTTTTAGGCTGCGCCCACCTGAGCGAAACAGCCAAGAAAGTGTGGGGGTCTTCCATAACGCACTTAGAAGCTGCCAGGGCATCGGGGCATAAGGAGGTATTCGCCTATTCTCCTGAGGCGTGTTTTAAAATTGCCGAAGAAGCGCTTCTTAAAAGAGGAGCTCTCGTTTACTTAAAAGATAAGGATAAAAGGTATCTGGCGGCGATGAATTTTAAGGGATATGTGGATACGACAGAAGCAGGTGTGTTTTTTACGAAACTAAGTGACGGAAAGACGCTAGTGGAAGTCGCTTCCATGAGCCCGAGGCTAGCACGGGAGGCGGCTGGGTATGTGTTTTCCGGGATGAAATGAACTAAAGGAGAAGAGCAATGGCAAAAAAGTTAAAATTCGCGGTCATGTTAGTTTTTTGTTTATATTGTTACGCGCCTGAGCGCGTCTTTGCCGAGAGGCCTGCGCAGGGCATAGGGCAGTGGCTGCAGGAATTCGGCGTTTTCACCGGCTATATAAAAGGAGGGCTTAAAGAACAGAAAGACTTCAACGCGGTGCCTGTTGGTTTACGTTTCGGTTTTGATCTAAAGCCGTTCACTAAAAAATTCGGTTTTGAGCCCAAGGGGATGCTGGAATTGATCTATGAGCCGTTTATATCAGCCATAACAGAGCCTGACAGCAATATGGAAATGGGCTTTCCGTTCTTCTTCCGTTACTCCTATCCCTTAACGCCTAAGATCTATCCTTTTGTAGAGGTAGGGACCGGGCCTTATTATATGACCCTGCACACCTATGAACAATCCACGCAATTTAATTTCGTCAACCAGGGCGGCGCCGGTATTTCTTATTTCTTTAAAGAGAATGTGGCAATAAATATTGAATATCGCAAAAGGCATGTTTCCAACATGTCTATCAAGTCGCCCAACGGCGGCCTTGATGCAAACGTGTATCTCTTAGGCATGTCGTATTATTTTTAATGAAAGGTGTGAATATGCTGGAAGAACGGATAGCTGCTGATTTTAAGGAGGCGATGAAGGCAAGGGATGCTTTGCGCACTCAGACAGTAAGTTTTCTGCGGTCTGAAATGAAGTATTTTGCCATTGACAAAAAGAAAGACACATTAGACGACTGCGACGTGCTGGTGGTCTTAAAGAAATTGATAAAACAGAGGCAGGATTCCATCCAGCAGTTTGAAAAAGGCAATAGGCAAGACCTGGTAAATAAGGAAAAGGGCGAGCTGGCGATCCTTAAAGCCTACCTCCCTATTGAGATGCCGGAGTCTGAGATAAGCAAGATAACCGATGAAGTTATCTTAGGGATGGGCGTTATTACCGTCAAAGATATGGGCCGCGTGATGAAAGAAGTGATAGCTAAAACTCAAGGCCGGGCCGACAACAAAATGGTCAGTGATATTGTCCGCAAGAAACTGGAGAATAAATAATGAGATTGATAAGGCTTATACGCAGTCTGATATTTCTGGCGTTTCTGCTTGTTATAGTACTTTTTGTTTTCCGCGAACGCATATTAAAGTCAGCGGTGCAGCTGACTGTCAGCCATGTAACAGGGTTTGGCGTTGATCTAGATAGCCTTAAGGTAGGCATTTTCAGGCCCGTAGTTGATATAAGGGGCCTTAAAGTCAATAATCCCTCAGTTTATTCAGACAGGGTCATGCTTGACCTGCCGCAACTCTACGCCCGTTACGTACCCTCTGAGATATTAAAAGGCAATATTGATATCAGTGAACTTACCGTTACATTGAAAGAGTTTAGTGTCATAAAGAACGCGGATGGCACAACTAACGTCGGCGAACTCAAAGGTATGGGTGGCGTCAAAGAAGAAGGCCCAAAAAAGAGCGCCTCCCCATCTAAGAAGACAAACGTGCACATCGGACTGTTAAGATTAAAACTGGGCAGGGTCTTATATAAGGATAATTCTATCCAGCCGCCTTCTGTCAAATTATACAATTTGAACATTAATAAAGAATTCCACGATATCAGCGACTTGCGCTCGGTCGTTAGATTGATCGTAGCTGAATCTTTGCTTAAGGCCGATCTGAAGGATCTGACAGACGTTCCCGTCAAGAAATTGGTTGCTGATACTACAGCGACGTTAGAGAATTTGTTGCCTTTTAAGAAAAAAGAATAATCTATGTTTGAAAGCAGGCTCCATGCCTTGCGCCACTCTTTTCTATTTTCCTCTATTGATCCGCAGAATTTATCCAAAATAGCCCGTATCATTTCAGTCAGGTCGTTTGATAAACGCGAAATCATTTTTCAGGAAGGCGAAGTTGCTCAAGGTTTTTTTGTGGTCGCCAATGGTTCGGTCAAGATCTATAAACTAGCCCTTAATGGCAGCGAACATATCCTGCACATTATTAACGATGGAGGGTCTTTTGCCGAAGCTGTTGTTTTCGGATCCTTAAAGTTATATCCGGCTTTTGCCGAGGCTTTAGAAAAGACAGAGGTATTATTCGTACCCAAAAATGATTTCTTGAACGCTATGAAGTCTGATTTTACGCTCACAAAGGCTGTTATGGCCTCGTTAGCCGAGAAACTCAGGTACTTCAATACATTGGTTGAAGAGCTGTCTTTGAAAGAGGCAGATGCCAGGTTAGCAAAATATCTCTTGGACCTTTCATTTAAGAAGAACAGCGCTTCCTTTAAGCTTGATGTCAAAAAAACAGAGCTAGCCGGAAGGCTTGGCATTGTACCTGAGACCCTTTCGCGGATATTGCGGAGGTTTAAACGTCAGAGTATCATCCGTCTCTTAAGAGATGAGATCACTATCCTAAAAAAGCCGGCTCTACAGTCTGTGTCAAGCGGCGAGAAATAGTAGAAACAGTTTCCAAGTTGTTCGGGACAGTGGGTATCCACTTATTCCAACCACCCCAGTTTCCCGATTGGGTCGGAAACTGTTTCAGTATTTCTTGACTTAGGTCAAGGCGCGAATTTATGACATGGGGTACACTTGTGTCAGAACAGAGAGGTGAACCATGAAAAGAAAAATAATTCAGATAGACAAAACAAAGTGCAACGGCTGCGGTGAGTGTATTCCGAATTGCCCGGAAGGCGCGATGCAGATCGTTGACGGCAAGGCACGGCTTATAAGTGATTTTTTGTGCGACGGCCTTGGCGCTTGCCTGGGCCATTGCCCGCAAGGCGCTATAACCATAATAGAGCGCCAGGCTCAAGCGTATGACGAAAGAAAAGTCATGGCTAATATGGTGCAACAGGGGACAAATGTGGCAAAAGCTCATCTTGAGCATCTTCGCGATCACCAGCAGTCAGAGTTTCTTTCACAGGCCTTAAGCTATCTTAAAGAAAATGGCATAGACAATTCTTTAGCAACGGAGCATAAGGATAAGGCTGGAGGCTTTTCTGGGCATCATGCTGGTTGCCCTGGGGCAAAAATGTTTGATTTTTCCGCCGAAGGCGGATCCGCCTGCGGCGGAAGGCTGCAGGTCAAGTCTGATACCAAGCAGACCTCAAAAGTGAAGTCACAATTAAGGCAGTGGCCGATCCAGATGCATTTAATATCTCCTTCGGCGCCGTATTATCAGGGCGCCGACGTCGTTCTGGCCGCGGATTGCACTGCGTATGCTTTGGGTGATTTTCACGCGGAATATTTAAAAGGTAAGGCGCTGGCGATCGCGTGCCCAAAGCTGGATGAAAGTCAGGATGTCTACGTCCAGAAGATAAAGGCGTGGTTTGAAGAGGCAAAGATAAATACGCTCACGGTTTTAATAATGCAGGTCCCTTGTTGCCGCGCTCTTTTAGGGTTGGCACAGCAAGCACTTGCTTTATCAAAACGAAAAGTACCTATCAAATACGCGATTGTAAGCCTTCAGGGTGAAATTTTAAAAATGGAGGATGTATCATGAGTATGTTTTGTTATCAGTGTGAACAGACGGCAAAAGGCACGGGATGCACGGTGCAGGGAGTCTGCGGTAAGTCAGAGGATATCGCGTCTTTGCAGGATATCCTGCTTTTTGGTTTAAAGGGTATTGCGGCTTACGCGTTCCACGCGCGAGAGCTGGGCGCCAAAGACGACCTGGTGGACGCGTTTATGCACGAAGGTTTATTTTCAACTGTGACAAACGTTGATTTTGACCTGAACCGTTTTGTTGGGCTGGTCTTAAAATGCGGAGAGATGAATCTGCGCGTGATGGAGCTTTTGAACAATGCCCATGTCCAGCGCTTTGGTAAGCCAACCCCTGTGGAGGTGGCTACCGGAACAAAGAAAGGCCCCGGTATTGTGGTTACGGGCCATGATCTGTTAGACCTCTATGAGCTGTTGAAGCAGACAGAAGGTTCGGGCATAAACATTTATACGCATGGTGAGATGTTACCGGCGCATGGATATCCTGAATTAAGGAAATTCAAACATCTGGCAGGTAATTACGGCGGCGCCTGGCAGGATCAGAAAAAGGAGTTTGGAGAGTTTCCCGGGGCGATATTGGCTACGACTAACTGTGTGCTTATCCCTTCAGATTCTTACAAAGAACGCCTTTTTACCGTTGGCATAACCGGTGTTACGGGCGTTAAGCATATTCAAGGAAGGGATTTTACGCCCTTGATAGAGACGGCTAAAAAACTGCCTCCTTTAAAAGAACAGTCAGCCAAATCTGTTATGACAGGTTTTCATCATACTGCGGTGTTGGGTCTGGCAGATAAGATCGTAGCAGCCGTCAAGGCCGGCAAGATACGCAGGTTCTTTTTGATAGGCGGTTGTGACGGAGCTAAGCCCGGGCGTAATTATTATACGCAATTTGCCGAGATGGTGCCTAAGGATTGCGTTATTATCACTCTCGCCTGCGGTAAGTACCGGTTTAACAAGCTTGACTTCGGCGCGATAGACGGCATCCCGCGACTTATTGATGTCGGCCAGTGCAATGACGCTTATTCAGCCATTCAGATAGCCCTTGCCTTAAGTAAGGCGTTTAATTGCGGTGTTAATGAACTGCCGCTTTCTTTCGTGCTTTCATGGTTTGAGCAGAAGGCCGTGGCTATTTTGCTTACCTTGTTCTATCTGGGTGTCAAAGGTATACGCGTAGGCCCTATGCCGCCGGCTTTTATCACGCCCGGTGTTTTTAAGGTTTTAGAGCAGGCGTTTGACCTTAAGCTCATTACGACGCCGCAGGATGACCTGAAAGCCATCCTCACGTGATTTTTATATTGACGTAGAAAAATAAATCATATAATATATCAGCCAACGTTAAATGAGCCCACAATTTGCGGAGCGTTTCAAGCGACGTAAGTTGTTTGGGCGAATTAATACTGTGACTGCGAAGCGGTTAGTCATCAGTAACTTTACAACACCACTTAACGCTGGGGGTAAATAGAAGTTGGCTAATGTTTTGGAGACGCCCTATTATCTTATCGACGAGCGCAAGCTGTTAAAAAACCTGAAAATAATAAGGCATATCAGGGAACGCTCGGGCGCAAGATTCGTATTGGCGCTTAAATGTTTTAGCGCGTGGAGCGTCTTTGATCTGATTAAAAAATATATGGACGGGACTACGTCCAGCTCTCCTTATGAAGCCCGCCTGGGATATGAAAAATTCGGCAAGGAATGCCACGCCTACTCTGTCGCTTATTCAAAAGAAGATATAAAAGAAGTCAGTTCTTTCGCCGACAAGATCATCTTTAACTCTATACCGCAATTGGAAAGATTTGCCCCTTATTGCCGAGGCGCTGAATTGGGCTTAAGGCTCAACCCTCAGGTAAGCTATTCTCATTTTGACCTGGCAGACCCTGCCCGTAAATTTTCCAGGCTTGGAGTCGTAGGCTGCAGATCCCTTTCAAAAGCGCTTCCTTTGGTCAGCGGCGTCATGTTCCACTTTAACTGCGAAAACGGCGATTTTAATAATTTTTCATCCAACCTGGATCATATCAGCCGCGTTTACGGCAGTATCCTTAAACGCCTGGATTGGGTAAGCCTGGGAGGAGGGATATATTTCACCGGGGAGAGTTATCCGCTTGAAAAATTTTGTAAAAAAATAAAAGAATTTGGAGAGCGTTTTAAAGTGCAAGTTTATTTAGAACCCGGGGAAAGTGTTATTTCCGAGTCCGCTGAATTAGTCACGAGAGTCCTTGATATTGTTCATAACCGGATAAATATCGCTATTGTTGACGCTTCTACCGAGGCCCACATGCTGGATCTTTTGGTGTACCGTCAGAGCGCCAAAATGAAAAATATTTCAAACGGCAGGTTTAGATATCTGGTCGCTGGACGTTCTTGTTTAGCCGGCGATATATTCGGCACCTATAATTTTAAATCGCGCCTAAAAGTAGGAGGAGTGATCAAATTTTCGGATGCCGCGGGATACACGATGGTCAAAAAGAATTGGTTTAACGGGCTTAAAATGCCTTCCATTGTAGTCAAAAGGCTCAATGGGTCCATTGAACTGGCGCGCCGGTTCACATACAGGGATTTCGCAGGCAGTCTATCATGAACGATAATATGGAGGCGCGTTAAAATGAAAAAAAATGTATTGATAGTCGGAGCCGGCGGCGTTGCCGGCGTAGCTTTACATAAATGCGCGCAAAATAACGATATCTTAGGCGATATTTGCATAGCTTCCAGGACACTGTCTAAGTGCGACGCCATTATTGAAAGTGTCAAAAGAAAAGATCGCATCAAAGACAGGACTAAAAAGATATATTCAAGGCAGGTTGATTGCTTTGATATTCCAGCCACCGTAAAACTTATCAAGGAGACAAATTCGCAGATCGTAGTGAACCTGGCGCAGGCGTATGTAAATATGTCGCTGCTTGAGGCCTGTATCCAGGCAGGTACCGCTTATATGGATACTGCTATTCATGAGGACCCCGGCAAAGTCTGCGAAGATCCTCCTTGGTATGCGAACTACGAATGGAAGCGCAAAGGCCGTTGTCAAGAGAAGGGTATTACGGCTATTTTAGGCTCGGGATTTGACCCTGGCGTCGTTAACGCCTATTGCGCGTTAGCCTTAAAGCACTATTTTGACAAAATTGATACGATAGATATATTAGACGTTAATGCCGGCAGTCACGGCAGATATTTTGCCACGAATTTTGACCCGGAAATAAATTTTAGGGAATTTAAGAAGGTCTGGGCCTGGATAGACCGGAAGTGGGTTGTAGAAAAGGCCCACTCTATAAAGATGATCTATGATTTTCCTGTCGTCGGACCTATGCCCGTGTATTTAAACGGCCACGACGAGCTGCACTCTCTGTCTAAAAACATAGATGCCAACAGCATCCGTTTCTGGATGGGTTTTAGCGACCACTACATCAATGTATTTACTGTATTGACTAACCTGGGCCTGACTTCTGAAAAACCCGTTAAAACCGCCGAAGGCGTTGAAGTAGTTCCTTTGAAAGTCTTGAAAGCCCTCTTGCCCGATCCTTCTTCGTTGGCGCCTAATTATACAGGAAAGACATGTATCGGGAATTTTATCAAGGGCACCAAAAACGGAAAACACAAAGAGATCTTTATTTACAACATCTGTGATCATAAAGAAAGTTTTAAGGAAGTAGGGTCTCAGGCTATTTCTTACACAGCCGGCGTCCCTGCCGTTGCCGCAGCTATACTTATCGCGAAAGGCGTCTGGGACGTTGGGGCCATGGTAAACGTTGAAGAACTGGATCCGGATCCTTTTATTGAATTGCTGGGCTCAATGGGGCTGCCTACAGAGATCCAGGAAAATCCGTCACCTCTGAATTTTTAAAAAATTTATTGACTCAGAATTTAAAATGTTATAGTATAACACCAACATAATAAAAGGACTCACATAGGACGGGTTGTAGAGACTCATTATATGTGGGTCTTTCGTCTTATAGGCAAAGGGAGGTAATAAAGAGGATGCAAAGCGAGTTTGAGGGAAGTTTTGGTTTGGAAGTGATCATGGATCTATACGAGTGCGATCCTAAGGTCATCCGTTCCGGAAAAAAGTTGGCTGAATATGTTACAAAGCTTTGCAAACTTTTAAAGATGAAGAAGTTTGGCAAGACGCAGTTGCCACATTTCGGTTATAATGAAGCCCATACCGCAGGTTTCTCTATGCTACAGTTTATTGAGACGAGTTCTATCACGGGCCATTTTTCGGAGCTATGGAACTCTGCTTACATCAACGTTTTTTCCTGCAGAGACTTTGATACAAAAAAGGCCATTGAGTTCACCAGAGGTTTTTTCGGAGCCAAACGCGTCAACAAGCGTGTTCTCATCAGGAAATAGTTCCTCCCGTTAATCAGTCTTTAAACCACTTCTTATCCCTAATGCGATTGCAATTGACACCGTCTGAGCGCTTAGATATAATAAGGGCCAATGCTTTTTGTTGTCGTAAAAAATGTGAGGTTCTATTATGGAACTAAATGAGATAATTCAGCAGAGGATAGAAAAACTAAAATTTCTTAAAGAATCCGGTTATGATCCTTACGGACAAAAATTCAATAAGACGAGCTCTATCAAGGAGTTATTGGCTTCTTTCAAGGAAAATGAAAAGGTTGTTTTGGCAGGCCGGCTGATGGCTAAAAGAAAGCACGGGAAGGTATGTTTTGCTGATCTTCGGGATCAGGAAGCCAGGTTGCAACTTTACGTCAGGAAAGATGACCCTCTTTCAGGGACGGATTTTGAGTTTTTCAATAAGCTTGATATAGGAGATATCGTAGGCGTTGAAGGTGAGACTTTTAAGACCCATACCGGTGAGTCCACGCTTAAGGTGACGCGCTTTACGCTTCTTTCTAAATCCTTAAGGCCGTTACCTGAGAAGTGGCATGGCTTAAAAGACATTCAGATACGCTACCGTCAGAGATACATTGATCTTATATCAAGCCCGGAGGTCAAGGAGATATTCATTATGCGCTCTAAGATCATCAGCGCCATTCGGGATTTCCTAAATTCGAAGGGTTTCCTGGAAGTAGAGACGCCTATGATGCATACGATACCCGGAGGCGCTGCAGGAAGGCCGTTTAAGACTTATCATAATGAGTATGATATGGAGTTATATCTGCGTATTGCTCCGGAGCTGTATTTGAAACGCCTTATCGTGGGCGGATTTGAAAAGATATATGAGATCAACCGCAGTTTCAGGAACGAGGGTGTTTCAACGCGGCATAATCCTGAGTTTACGATGTTGGAATTGTATGCCGCTTATTGCGACTACGAAGACATGATGAAGATAACCGAGGATATTTTTGCCTATGTCGCCCAAACTGTTTTAGGCAGGCTTCAGATAGAATATCAAGGCAAAAACATAGATCTGTCGCCGCCGTGGCCGAGGCGTTCGTTCGCGCAAGCCGTCAAAGAGAATTTTGGCATAGAGCCGCAGGATGAGACGCGCGTGATGATAGAAAAACTTAAAAAGAAGGGCCGTCCTGTGGAGGACC
>JAZDLG010000067.1:0-7126 GCA_043802125.1 Candidatus Omnitrophota bacterium | reverse complement strand
GCTGATCTTCTAAAATTCCAGTTGGACTATATCTACTTTTTTTACGGCGCTTCTTTTGTTTTCCTCGGAGCCGTTTGTTTTTCTATTCTTAAGCGCAGCCCCGGCTCAGGTTCTATTTCCTGGTTTTGGCTCGGATCTTTCGGGTTCTTGCATGGTATCCATGAGTGGATAGAGATCATTGCTATAGCTTTAGGCGATGCGCTTTGGTTTAAGGCGCTGCGCCTGACTCTTCTGCTTTTTTCCTTTATCTGCCTTATAGAATTTGCCCGTGGCAGTACTCTTTTAGCTCGCGACAGGAGAGTCGGCCTATGGTTTTATATCTTTCCTGCCCTATTGTCTTCCCTGGGCTTTTGGTTTGGTTTAGAAGGCTTTAGCATCTGCGTGAGATATTGTTTTGGATTTACAGGCGCCTTCTGGGCATCTTTGGTTTTATTAGGCCACGCGAGGGCGTCTTATAAGCCTCTTTCAGCGTCTTCGCGCATCTTTTTAAGATGCGCCGGGGGTGCCATGCTTTTGTATGCTTTTGCTACTGGTTTGATCGTTGCTCCCGCTCATTTTTTTCCGGCAAACATCGTAAATAGCGATACTTTTATGCATCTAACGCATTTTCCTGTCCAGTTGTTAAGGGGCGCGCTTTCCTTTGTAATAGCAACTGCCGTAGTACTTTTTGCCGTAAATCAAAGCATGCAATCTTTTATCAAAGAAGACAACCGTGAGTTAAAGCGTTTTATTATTTCCTTTACGCTTTATTTTGTGTTCATCTTGCTTTTCTTTTACATAGGATGGCGCGTGGTGGATTATTCCGGCAGACGCGTAGAAAAAGAGGAAAATATCGCGCGCCATTTAAAAACAAAAGTCTATGTCCAATTTGTCTATATGTCGGTAAAGAAGCTAGAGGCTATTAGCGCTCTGGCGGGTTCCCCTGATATTTCTACTGTTTTTTCTAAAGAGAGTTTAAGCAGCGCGGATATGTCTGTAGTAAACGAGCACATAGACCGTTACCGGGCCGGTATCGGGGCGGATGTTTGTTATCTGATGGACAATAGCGGTTTGACATTAGCCTCTTCTAACAGAGATACCACAAAGAGCTTTGTCGGCAAGAATTATGCCTTTAGGCCATATTTCAAGGAGGCCGTGAAGGGCAGGATGGGCATATATCTTGCCAAGGGCGTTACTTCCAATGAACGTGGGTTATACGTCTCTTACCCTGTGTTCGGCCGCGGAAAGAAAGCAGGTGATCTTGCTGTCGGTGTGGCTGTGGCCAAGGGGTCGCTGGATTCGCTGGGGGAGTATTTTAAAACGTACAAATATATCTTTCTTGTCAGCCCGGATGGCGTTATTTTTGTTTCAAGCAGGCCGGATTGGGTCTTCCGCAGCATAACAAACCTAACACTTGGCCAAAAAGAGGCTTTAAGGATCTCAAAGCAGTTCGGCGACGGCCCGTGGGACAACGTCGGTTTTGAGAATATGGATGAGGCCTCAGGCACCGTTTCGTTTGAGAATAAGTTGTTTCGTTTTGTACATGAAGATATCGCTGATCTCGCGGGTTGGAAGATAGTTTTTATAGACGATAAGTCAAGCGTAGCTATCACGCGCTTGATGTTGATCTCTATATTTTTGATCTTCTTCTTGCTGGTTTCTGTTGTTTCGCTGTTTTTCTTTAAGATCTCGCTTGACTCCATCCAGACATCAGCTTCCGAAGCCCTCCATGCAGCGTTAGTGGATGGTTCGCCTGACAGCATTGAGCTCTATAATAAGGAGGGCAGGTGTGTTTATATAAATAAACACGGTTTGGAGATGATGTCCTGGAAGAAGGAAGATTGCCTCGGAAATATTTTTGAAGAATTTTGGCCCCAACCCTACAAAGAAATAGCAAGAAATGCCGCAAAAGACGGCCTGGCAGGAAGAGCCCGCGTTTTTGAAGCGAAGATGTTGCGTTCCGACGGATCAAGTGTCATAAAATCCGTGACTCTGGTGCCTATTTTTGATCACAACGGCAGGGTCAAATATTTTGGCTGCATCGCCAGGGACGTTACTGAGGATCGCCGGACGCGGGAGCGTTTGGTCCAATCATCAAAGATGGCGACCGTGGGGTCTTTGGCTACCGGCGTTTCCCATGAGTTCAACAACGTCCTGGAGATCATCTTGGGTAACGCCGAGCTGGCTTTTGCGTCCGGCGATACTGAGACTATGAAAAATACGCTTAAGCTTATCATAGACTCTGCCAGGAGGGCGGCGTGGATCATTAAGACCATGCTTGATTTTTCAGGCAAATCATATGATACAAGAGATCGCCTGGATATAGCGGAGATCATAAAACAAAACCTCGTGCTTTTGGACAAGGTTTTTGAAGCGAATAATATCACGTTAGAAACGCATTTTAAAGACGTGCCGCGCGTTTACTGCAACCATGGCCAGCTGTCGCAGGCCTTCGTCAATATCATGATGAACGCGCGCGACGCGATGAGGGGGTTGCCAATAAAAAAGCTGACTATTACTCTTGACCATGATGTTGATAGATCGGAAGTCATCGTTTGTTTTAAGGATACGGGTGTAGGTATTAATGAGGAATTGAAGTCCAAGATATTCGGGCCCTTTGTTACGACAAAAGGTATATTAGGCGGCGGAGACAACAAACAGCCGGGCGCCGGATTGGGGTTGTTCGTGGCTTATGGTATTGTCAAGCAGCATAACGGCAACATTACCGTAGAGTCCGAAGAGGGCAAGGGAGCTAAGTTCTGTATCACACTGCCTACCTTTACTAAAGAATACTAAAGGAGGAGATCATGGCCATTATTTTACCGGAATTACCATACGCGAAAGATGCTTTATCACCGCATATAAGCGCAAGAACCCTGGATTTTCATCATGGTAAACACCATGCCGCTTATGTTGAAAAATTGAACGGCTTGATAGCTGGGACGGAGCTGGCGACAGATACTCTTGAGAGCATTATTAAAAAGACCGCAAATGATGTTTCAAAGGCAGCGATATTTAATAATGCGGCGCAGGCCTGGAACCACGCTTTTTATTGGCAGTCTATAAAGCCGAGCGGCGGCGGCCTGCCTGCAGGCGCTATAGCTCAAAAGATCAATGCCGCTTTTGGGAGCTATGAAAAGTTCGTAGAAGAGTTTAAGAACGCGGGCTTGAGCCAATTCGGCAGCGGATGGGCCTGGTTAATCGTCAAAGAAGGCAGATTGGAGATAATGAAGACAGCTAACGCGGATACGCCTATAGCGCATGGGTTGGACCCGGTGTTGACCGTTGACGTCTGGGAACACGCTTACTACCTTGATTACCAGAATAGAAGAGGCGATTATTTAGACGCTTTTATCAAACACCTGGCCAATTGGGATTTCGCGAATTCACTATAAAGGAGATGTATGAGCGGTATTTTTGGTGTAGTCGATAAAAAAGATTGTTCTGAAGTCTTGTTTTACGGCACGGATTATCATTCGCACTTGGGAACTGAGTTCGGCGGCCTCGCGGTCTGGGGTGATAAAATGAACCGCCAGATACATAATATCAGTTCCAGCCAATTCAAATCCAAGTTTTTTGGGGATATCGGTTCTTTAAGAGGCAATAAAGGCATAGGCGTTATCAGCGCTTCTGAAGAGCAGCCCATATACCTTAATTCCAAGTTCGGGCCTTTCAACCTGGTTTTCAATGGTTTGATAGAAAATGCCGATGAATTGGCAAAGAGCTTGATGAATAAAGGTGTTTCTTTCAGTGAGGTTAGCTGTGGTATGGTCAACTCCGCTGAACTCGTAGCTAAACTGATAACCGAAGGCCGCGATATCGTAGACGGGATTGAGAAGATGTTTAGCGTCATAGACGGTTCATGCTCGCTCTTATTGTTAAATAAAGACGGCGTATACGCGGCCAGAGACCGTTATGGATATACACCTCTTGTTATCGGAAAGAACGGTTCTGCCCATGCTGTTACTACAGAGACTACAGCGTTCCATAATAATGATTTTGAGATCGTCAAATACCTTGAGCCCGGAGAGATAGTCCTTCTTAAAGACGACGGCATAGTTCAGAAGGCATCGCCCGGGACTAAGAGCCAGGTATGCGCGTTCTTGTGGATATATACCGGTTTTCCGGCATCAGACTACGAAGGCATTAATGTTGAAGTCGTGCGTGAGCGCTGCGGCAGGTATTTGGCTCGCCAGGATAAAGACATTGAGGTTGATATTGTCTGCGGTGTTCCGGACTCAGGCATAGCGCATGCCATAGGTTACGCCATGGAATCAGGAAAGCCTTTTAGGAGGCCTTTGGTCAAGTATACGCCCGGTTACGGCCGCAGCTACACTCCGCCGTCCCAAGAGACAAGGGACCTTATCGCCAAGATGAAATTAGTTGCTGTCAGAGAATTGATCAAGGGGCAACGCATAGCCTTGTGCGAAGATTCCATTGTGCGCGGGACACAGCTGAAGAACTTCACAATAAAAAAACTTTTGTCATGCGGCGCTAAAGAGGTCCATGTCCGTCCGGCATGTCCGCCCTTAATGTTCCCATGTATGTTTAACCTATCCACACGCAGCACCAGCGAGCTTGCGGCGCGTAAGGCTATACGCAGCCTTGAGGGAGCAGATATTGAAGATGTTTCGGCATATCTTAAATATAATTCGCCCCAGTATAAGAAGATGGTTGAGTGGATAGCCCGTGACCTTGAGGTCACGACGCTGCGTTACCAGTTGGTTGATGATATGGTTAAGGCTATTGGTTTACCGAAGGAGAGGCTTTGCCTTTACTGTTGGACAGGGGAGAGGGCGAAATGCTGCGAAAAATAGGCTTTGACAATGAGAAGTATTTGAAAGAGCAGACCGAAGCTATTTTAGAAAGGGTCTCTCATTTTCATAATAAATTGTATCTTGAATTCGGAGGCAAGCTTCTTTTTGATTATCACGCTTCGCGTGTCCTACCCGGTTTTGACCCTAATGTCAAGATGCGGCTATTGCAGAAACTCAAAGACAAGGCAGACATAATACTCTGTATTTATGCGGGCGATATAGAAAGAAGGAAGATGCGGGCGGATTTTGGCATCACCTATGATGTAGATGCCATGAAACTTATTGATGACCTAAAGAGCTGGTCTTTGGCAGTCACGGCAGTGGTGATCACGCGTTTCGACGATCAGCCGGCTGTAAAGATCTTCAAAAATAAACTTGAGCGGCGCAAGATAAAGGTTTACACGCATCGCGCCACAAGGGGTTATCCGACGGACGTGGACCGCATAGTAAGTGATGAAGGTTATGGGGCTAACGAGTATATCCAGACTAATAAACCTCTCGTAGTCGTGACAGGCCCGGGCCCGGGCAGCGGAAAACTTGCGACCAGCCTTTCACAGTTATATCACGACCACAAAAAAGGCGCGCGAAGCGGCTATGCGAAGTTTGAGACTTTTCCTATCTGGAATCTGCCTGTCAGCCATCCCGTGAATCTGGCTTATGAGGCCGCGACCGCGGATATCGCTGATTTTAATCTGATAGACCCATTTCATTTGCAGGCGCATCAGGAAACAGCTGTTAATTACAACCGCGATGTGGAAGTATTTCCCGTAATAAAAAAGATATTAGAAAAGATCATGGGTAGTGATGTTGTATATCAATCACCCACGGATATGGGTGTCAATAAAGCAGGTTTCGGAATTGTAGATGATGTTGCAGTGCGCGAGGCCTCAAAGCAGGAGATAATCTCAAGATATTTCAGGTATTCCTGTGAATATGTTTTAGGGTTCGCCGAAAAGGAGACCATCCAGCGTGTGGAGCGTCTTATGGAGGGGCTGTCGCTTAAGCCTGAAGGAAGGCGCGTTGTGGAACCGGCAAGGATAGCGGCGCAGGAGGGGCAAAGCAAGGGTAAAGGCAGCGACGGCGTATGTTGCGGGGCAGCAATAGAGCTTGCGGACGGCTCTATCTTCACCGGCAAAAATTCAGTCCTCATGCACGCGGCCTCGGCGCTTATTTTGAATACTATAAAAAAACTGTCAGGTATACCTGATAATATACATCTTTTGTCTTTGCAGGTCATTGAGGCAATAGGGAATTTAAAGAAGAACGTATTAGGCGATAAGACCGTCAGCCTGGATTTAGAAGAGGTCTTGATAGCCTTAAGTATAAGCGCTGCGACAAATCCTACTGCCCAGGCCGCGATGGAGAAGCTCAAGGAACTTCACGGCTGCGATGTGCATATGACCCACATACCCGTGCCGGGGGACGAGGCAGGCCTGCGTAATCTCGGAGTAAATCTCACCAGCGATACAAATTTTTCCACACAGCGCTTAACATGAAAGAAAAAATATTAATTGTAGAAGATGAAAAAGATATAGTCAAAATGCTTGATTATAATCTGAAGAAAGAAGGGTTTAGGGCTCTTTCTGTCCATGACGGTGAAGACGCCTTGGATTTAGCAAACAGAGAACATCCTGACCTTGTTATTCTGGATTTGATGTTGCCCGGCATGGATGGTTTGGAGGTTTGCAAGGCGCTTAAGAAAGAGAGCAAGACCGCGTCTATTCCGATAATCATGCTTACAGCCAAGAGTCAGGAATCGGACAAGGTGATAGGTCTTGAATTAGGAGCCGATGATTATGTTACTAAGCCGTTTAGCCCGCGAGAACTAATAGCAAGAATAAAGGCTGTATTGCGTCGCCTGAAAGAAAAAGACAAATTACCTGAAGTTTTCAAGATCGGTGAACTGACAATAGATTTTTCTAAAATAGTTGTGGCTGTTAAAAATAAAGCACTTGAGCTTACGGCAAAGGAATTTGAACTTCTAAAGACGCTGATAAAAGCAAAGGGCAGGGTTCTTTCGCGTGATTACCTTTTGGATGCTATTTGGGGTTTTGATCACGCGATAGAAATACAGACTCGCACAGTGGACGTGCACATCAGGACTTTGCGTAAAAAGCTAAAAAACGAATCAAAACGAATTGTCACCGTGAAAAATTATGGGTATAGGTTTGAAAATGAAGACCAGGAGCTTTAAGTTAAAATTGATATTTTCTTATGTTTTTGTAATTTTCGTATCTCTCGGGTTTATTGCTTTTTTCTTGAATAAAAATCTGGAAGAACATTTTCTCCGCGACATTAAGACTATCCTTCTTGGCCTTCTTTTGATTTTA
>JAZDLG010000060.1:0-2365 GCA_043802125.1 Candidatus Omnitrophota bacterium | reverse complement strand
TTCCCAAGGACAGGCCACGGTAATATTGACCTGGTAAAAGATACAGAGATAAAAGTAAATAAAGGCATTGTTGTTGATGAAGCCATGCGCACGAACGTGCCTTTTGTGTTGGCTGCAGGCGATGTCTGCGAATATCAGGATGAAAATAGATATAAGGTGTGCGGCTGGGAGAGCGCGCAGAGCGAAGGCTCTACAGCAGGGAAAACGTTAAGGAGTATTCATGGCTGACATAGCAAAAATGGTTTCCGAAACGACCGATAAACTTATCGGCATGGCGGATACGGCGTTAGAAGATTCTATACGCGACAAAGGCGAAGGTTCTGCGATAGGCTTTGAAGGCACTGCTTTTTATTTGCCTCTTGCCTATGCCCTTTTGGGCCTTGAGGTCAAAGACCTAAAGAGCGCCCGCGGAGTCGTAGCTTTAGCTAAAAAGATATCAGCCGGTGAAGCTGTTTCCGACGGTTTAGCCGTTCCCTATCTTGACGGCTTGTTAAGTAAAGGCCTTGCTACACTTTTAGTAGAAGAGCTTTTGGCGTGCCTGACCCTTGTCCCTGAGGAGGGATATCTGGGTTTTGTGCCTGATACGGTATTGCGTTCTTTAGGTGTTCAGCTTGTTGACGGCCGCATCGCGGGTATAGCCGTTATTTTGGGTAAGGCAAAAGATAGCGCCACCGCAGTTGAGATAATACGCGGTTTCCAGGAGAAGAACATAGTGTCGCTCCTCGTGGGCAATCAGGGCTCACTCAACATAAAAGACCAGCTCGTTGAAGCGGGCGTGGAGCTTGGCCTGGATAATTACATAGTGCCTCTTGGCTCAGGTGAGCTTTCCAGCGTCTTTGCCGTTAATTTCGGCATTCGCGCCGCACTGACGTTCGGCGGCTGTAAAGGCGGACAGGCCAAAGAGATATTTAACTACACGCAGAACAGGGTGCCGGCTTTTGTCCTGGTCTTAGGCAAGCTTGATGAAGTGATAGTCACGACAGGCCTGGGCATTTTGAATCTGGGATTTCCTATTATAACTGATATGGACGCCCCGCAGTTGGGTAAGATAGAAACGACAAAATATGAAGCGCTGGTCACTGAAAAGGATCCCTCAAAGATCGTTTCCCGCTGTGTTGAGACGCGCGGCATAAAGATAAAAGTGACGCGCCTGCCTATTCCGGTCTTATATAGCCCGGCTTTTGAAGGCGAGCGCGTGCGCAAGGAGAATTTAAAAGTAGAGTTCGGCGGCAAGTATTCAACGGCTTTTGAGTTTCTTTGTTCCCGCCCCATGGATACGGTCCAGGACGGCAAGATAGAACTCATTGGGCCGGATATCTCGGAGACAGGCAATAAAGCCATGCCTCTGGGTATCTTAGCAGAAGTCTCATCAAGGAATTTCAATAAAGATTTTGAGCCGATCTTAGAGCGTCAGATACATCGGTATCTTAACGAAGCCCAGGGTGTTATGCACATGGGCCAAAGAGAGATGATATGGGTGCGCATATCCCAGGAGGCATTTGCCAAGGGCTTAAGGCTTAAACATTTTGGCACTATTATACACGCTATGCTTCATAGAGATTTCGGGGCTATTGTAGATAAGGCGCAGGTCACGCTTTTCACAAAAGAAGAAGACGTAGCAAAACATATAAAGGAAGCGCTGACATCGTTTGAGGCGCGCGACGAGCGCTTAAAAGGCATGGTTGATGAGAACGTGGATACTTTTTATAGCTGCGCTTTATGCCAGTCTTTTGCGCCTAACCATCTTTGCATAATAACGCCCGAACGTTTAGGGCTGTGCGGCGCCTATTCCTGGCTTGATGCCAAGGCTGCTTACGAGATAACGCCCAGCGGCGGCAATCAGCCTATTAAGAAGGGAGAATGTATTGAACAGACCACGGGCCAGTGGAAGAATATCAACGATTTCATCTTTGAGAAATCCAATAAGACCATATCCGAAGTCAGTATGTATTCTTTGCTTGTCTCGCCGCAATCCAGTTGCGGTTGTTTTGAATGCATCGTAGCGTTGATACCGGAAGCCAATGGCGTTATGATCGTCAATCGCGACCATAGCGGCATGACACCGTTAGGCATGACATTCACGCAGCTGGCGAGTTCGGTAGGAGGAGGCGTTCAGACGCCGGGTTTTATCGGAGTCGGCAAACTCTATATCAGCAGCAAGAAATTCATCTCTGCCGAAGGCGGGTTAGCCAGGATAGTATGGATGCCAAAAGACTTAAAAGAGGCGCTTAAAAACAGGATAGAGCAACGCGCCAAGGAACTGGGCCTTGTTGATTTTTATGATAAGATAGCGGATGAGACTAACGCGACCACACTTGAGGAATTGACTGAGTTTTTGGATAAAAAGGCTCATCCTGCTCTTCAG
>JAZDLG010000051.1:0-14785 GCA_043802125.1 Candidatus Omnitrophota bacterium | reverse complement strand
ATAGCAGTTATTACAAATGGAACCAGTGGATATTCCTCAAGATGTTTGAAAAAGGCCTGGCCTATAAAAAGGCCTCTTACGTGAACTGGTGCCCGAGTTGTTTGACTACATTGGCTAACGAGGAGGTTGCGCAAGGAGGGTGCTGGCGCTGTTCTACGCCTGTCGTTGAGAAAGAGCTTGACCAGTGGTATCTGAAGATAACTGCCTATTCGGATAAGCTTCTCTCTGGCCTGGATACTTTGAAAAACTGGCCTGAGCGGGTACTTACTATGCAGAAAAACTGGATAGGTAAGAGCTACGGCGTTGAGATCTATTTTAAACTTGAAAGCGGCGAGGTAGCGCGCGTTTTTACGACGCGTCCTGATACGATCTTCGGCGCGACTTATGTGGTCTTGGCTCCGGAACATCCTTTAGTCAAAGGATTGATAGTCAATAAGCCACAGGAAAAAGAGGTCCTTGAATTTATTGATAAGGTAGCAGCCCAGAGTAAGTTGGCGCGTATTGGCAACGACGTCAAAAAAGAGGGTAAGTTTACCGGAGCCTATGCAATCAATCCTGTCAACGCAGATAAGATCCCTATTTGGATAGCTGATTATGTGCTTATGGAATATGGCACAGGCGCCATTATGGCTGTGCCTATGCACGACCAGAGGGATTTTCTCTTTGCTAAAGAGAATAACCTGCCTATGCGCGTTGTAATCCTACCGAAAGATAAAGAATTACGCGTTGAGGATATGGCCGAAGCTTACGAAGACGAAGGTATTATGGTGAATTCAGGCATGTTCAACGGTTACACAAGCGCTGAAGGAAAAAAGAAGATAGCGCTCTGGATGGAAGAAAAGCTGATGGGCAAGGTGTCTGTTCATTGGCGGCTGCGCGATTGGCTTATTTCGCGCCAGCGTTATTGGGGTACGCCTATCCCTATCATTTATTGCGATTCTTGCGGTGCCGTGGCTGTGCCAGAAAAAGACCTTCCCGTTGTCCTGCCCAAAAATGTCAAGATATCCGGAGAAGGCGGCAGCCCTTTAGGCAAAGTAAAAGATTTTGTTGAAGCGACATGCCCCAGGTGCCGTAAAAAAGCCCGGCGTGAAACAGATACCATGGCGACGTTTTTGGATTCTTCGTGGTATTTCTTAAGATTTTGTTCGCCGCGCGATACAAAAGCGCCTTTTGACAAAGAGCAAGCCGAATACTGGATGCCTGTTGACCAGTATATCGGCGGCATTGAACACGCGGTCTTGCATCTTTTATATTCAAGGTTCTTCACGAAGTTTTTGAAAGATCTCGGCTGGGTTCGCCTTGATGAACCTTTTGACAGGCTGCTCACGCAGGGCATGGTATTAAAAGAAGGCGAAGTCATGTCTAAGTCCAAAGGCAATATCGTGGATCCCGACGATATAATTAAGAAATACGGGGCCGATACACTTCGTTTGTTTATTCTTTTTGCGGCTCCGCCTGAGGCTGAACTGGACTGGAATGATACGGGCATGGACGGCGCATGGCGTTTTCTATGCCGCGTCTGGCGCTTAGTTAAAAATCTGAGGACAGAGGACAGAGGACGGAGGACGGAGGACGGAAGACAGGAGATGGGGGAAAAAGATTTAATTGGAGTGCGGAAAAAGATGCACAAGACGATAAAGAAAGTCACTCAGGATATGGAGGGTGGTTTTAAGTTCAATACGGCGATATCCAGCATTATGGAGCTGGTCAACGAACTTTACAGGTTGCCTGAACAAGAACGAATGTCAAAAGAAGCCGCGGACGCAGTGCGGGCTATTGTGGTATTATTGGCGCCTTTTGTGCCTCATATTTGCGAAGAGATGAACCATATGCTAGGCCAAAAAGAAAGCGTGTTTAAGGCCTCATGGCCGTCTTTTGATGAAGCCTTGATAAAAGAAGACGAAGTGAGTTACGCGATACAGGTCAACGGCAAGGTGAGGTCTAAGGTTAATGCCGGCGCTGAGGCTACCGAAGAAGAGGTCAAGGCCTTAGCCTTAGGTGACCCCAAGACAAAAGAATGGCTTAAAGGTGTTAGCGTCAAGAAGATCATCGTCGTTCCGGGAAAATTAGTCAGCATAGTGGCAGTTCCCGCCTCCGCCAGCAACTAAATCAACAGCGGACTTCGGCAGGATGTCACTGTATCTTATTATTTGTGGTGTTCCATATGATCCATCTCACCCTTCAAGAACGCAAGGTCATTTTATTTCTGTCTTTTCTTTTTATTCTGGGGTTGGGTTTAAGCGTCTTGAAGAAGACAACGGGCTGTAATTTCTGTCTCATAGATATATATTCGCGCAAGACTGACCCTGCGGCTTTGGACATCAATCTGGCTACGCGCCAGGAGTTGGTCGCATTGCCTGATATAGGGGAGAAGACCGCAGATGCCATCATAGCCGCGAGGGTCAAGCCTGGCGGATTCAAGGATCTGGCTGAACTTAAAAATATCAGAGGCGTAACTGACGCCAAACTGAAGCGATTGGAGAAATATCTGTTTATAAGACAAGGAGGAAACACAATATGACTTTATGGCAGCTGGTCCAGGTAGGTGGTGTTACGATGTACATTCTTTTATTCTGTTCTGTCCTATCCCTCGCCGTCATCTTTGAAAGGTTCTTCTATTACAAAAAGAGGTCTATGATAAAGAGGACGGAGTTTATGACACGGATAAAGAAAGAGTTAGAGAAAGGCAATCTCAACAGGACTTTAGAGATCTGCGATTTCGTGAATACGCCATTTTCCGCTGTAGTGTATTCGGGGCTTAAACTGCACGGCCATAGCGATATCGTCATAGCCAACACCATGGAGCGCGAGATAGCCATTGAGACGACTAAGTTAGAGCGCTACACGAGTATAATCGGCACCATAGGTTCTACCGCGGTCTACATAGGCCTTTTCGGGACTGTTTTAGGCATCATAAGGGCTTTTCGCGATATCGCCGTAGTCGGCACCGGCGGCATAAGCGTCGTGATCAACGGTATATCCGAGGCGCTTGTCTGCACTGCCGCGGGCCTTTCCGTGGCTGTTCCCGCGGTCATAGCCTATAATTATTTTATAAAAAAGATAGATAATTTTATTACGGACATGGAGTTATGCGTGTCTGAAGTCATGGACCTGATCACAGCCAAGCATTAAATGAGCACGTGACTTATAGCTTGTCCTACCGTCAGGTAGGAGAATTTTCAGTGAACATAAGTCACTGTGCGAATTAATACCGATACTAGCAAGCAGATTGTTGTGTAATCTGCGCAGCGGTTTAGTAGCGGTATCTATTTAGGTTATTTCACAGCCATGAACAGAAAGTCAAGAAAACAGGCTTTAATATCCGAGATCAATATAACGCCGTTCACGGACGTTATCCTGGTGTTGCTGGTTATATTCATGATAACGACGCCCCTGATGTATCAAACGGAGTCCAAACATATTAAAGTAAATCTTCCGAAGGCAAAACACGTATCCGGCGCGGTACAGAAGACAGAGGTGGCCGCTATAACGCTTTCCAGCGAAGGCCCTATGTATTTAGAGGGCGCTGTTGTGACTTTAAAAGAACTGGAATCCCAATTAAAAGCGATGTCAGAAAGCAACCCTGACATTAATGTGTTTATTCAGGTGGACCGCCTCGTTGCTTTTAAAAACGTTGTGCGCGTTCTGGATGTATTAAACGGCCTCGGTTTAGAGCGCCTGCAGATAGCGGCAGAAGAAGAGAAGTAACTTCCCCTCCTAGCTCCCTCAAGTACTTCTAATTTTCATATTTCCAATTATGAGTATCCGGACATATATTCTTGAGCGGCTTGAGAAGCTTTGCTTGCCGCCCCTTGTACCGTGGGTGATATTCTTTTGCTCAGGCATTATCTTTGAGTCATACAGCCGCAACACAATTCAATCCAGCGTTTTTTATATCATTTTTCCTCTATCCCTTATTTGTGTGTCCATGGGGGTTATCCTATTAAGAAAAAGAGGGTGGTCGCATTTTTTCTTATTTACCTGCGCTTTTTGCATCGGCGCTATGACGCTTGCAAATTCACAAACCCCGGCGCCTGATTCTATAGTCCGCGTAACACAGTTTGCCAAACAGGTAGTACGGGTCAAAGGTATCGTTATCTCTGAGCCTTATGTCTCAGGCAAAAAGATCTCTTTTATGTTTAATGTTTTTGAATTAAAGAAAAACGCTTTTACCTATAAGGTTTCCGGCGATGTTTTTGTGCAGTGTTATCAAAAGCTTGATCTTAACTATGGCGACGCGCTTATCCTTGAAGGCTCTCTTCATAGGCCGGCTGTGTTGAGCGTCAAAAAACACGGTTTTACCGAACGCATAGGCCGAAGAGAAGGGAACGGCCTAAAACACCTCAGTCTTGATCTGAAGCGCCGGATGAAAAATACAATTGCTTCGTCAGTGGGTACGTTTTCAGCGGTCATCCTTGAAGGCATTCTTTTGGGAGAACAGGGTGAAGCGATGCGCCCGGTGCGCGATATGATGGTCAAGACCGGGACTTGGCATATCATGGTGGTCAGCGGCTCGCATACTGCGCTTCTGGCCTTTATTTTTTTACTATTTTTCAAAGCTATAAGGATACCTAAGACCCTGCGTTTTTTGCTTACCGTCGCGCTTTTGGTAGCCTATTGTTTTCTTACCGGTTCATCCAGCCCTGTGGTACGCGCGACTGTTATGACTATTTGCCTTTTGTCCAGTTATTTGATAGAACGCAATCCCATTTTTTATAATGGCTTGGCTTTGGCCGCTCTTTTAATATTGGTTTTTGACCCGCTGGCGTTATTTAACGTCGGGTTTCAACTATCGTTTTTAAGCGTATTTTTTATTGTCTGGCTTTTTCCAAAGATAAACGGCATCTTTAGACATCGCGGCATCAATAGAGCCTGGGAAGTAGTTATAAGTTATTTTTCTGTTTCTCTGTGCGCCTGGATAGGTACGGCCCCCTTGCTTGCGGGCGTCTTTGGGAGTTTTTCTATTATAACGGTCCCGGCTAATATGGTGATCGTACCCTTAGCCATGCTGGTCGTGACCTCAGGATTCGTTCTGACAGCTCTGGGGAGTTTCTCTTTGTGTTTGGCGCGTCCGATAGCCCAGGCTGTAGAGTTTTTTATCTTCCTTCTTTTGAAAATAAACGGTTTTTTTTGCGGCATCCCTTTTGCTTCGCATGAGTTCCCCAGCATTCCACATTGGCTGGTTTTTGCTCTGTACGCATGCTTTCTTCTCATTTTTAACCTACATAGGTCCATGTTCAGCTTTTACTTGAAATCTCGCCAATAACTATTTAAACTGTATCACGATGAATCTCTTGGATAGTTTAGGAAAAATCTTGCGTTACAGGGCCGTGTTGCGGGATATGTCTTTTAAGCAATTAAAGGCCAAGTATTCCGGCTCCACGCTTGGTTGGTGGTGGACTGTAGCTATTCCGGTCTTGCTGGCCGCCAGTATCAGTTTTGTCTTTGTCCAAGTCTTTAAAACAAATGTAGAACACTTCACGTTTTTTGTGCTCTCAGGGCTCCTGCCATGGATCTTTTTCTCAAGTGCTTTGAGCGAAGCTACAAGTTCTTTTGTTACGCATGCAGCCGAACTCAGGCAGGGGATATTCCCTCGCGCGTTCATCCCGATGTCCGCTGTCACGTCTAATTTTTTAAACTTCCTTATTGGCCTTGTTTTTTTGCTGCCATGTTTTATCTGGATAAAACCGGGCATTGTTTTTGTCCTGCCGTTTTTAATACTTATCATGGTTCTCCAGTTCTTTTTTCTCGTGGGCCTGGGTTTTATTTTTTCAGTTGTGAATATCTTTTGGCGCGATCTGTCTTACCTTTTGACCGTGGTGTTGACAGCCTGGTTCTGGATCACTCCAGTATTTTATACCATTGATTCGCTGGCCTGGCCTTATCGCGGAGTGTGTTTATGGAACCCCGTTACTTTTTATGTGTTGGCTTATCAGGACATCTTGTTTAAAGGGCTGGCGCCTTCTTTTTTGACGCTCTTTATTTCATTCATTCTCGCCATATTTTTCGCTATTGCCGGATATGTGTTTTTTCTTATTAAAGAACCGCAATTATTGAAAAAACTATGAATATCGTTGAATTCCGCAATGTCTGGGAAAAGTATCGTATCAAATTCATAAGAGACGGAAAGGTCTCCTGGGATGAGATCTGGGCGTTAAAAGATGTGAGTTTTACTCTTGCGCAGGGTGAGGTTTTGGGGATCATCGGCCCTAACGGTGCCGGCAAGACGACGTTGTTGAAGTTGGTCGCCGGGTCATTAGTCTCCGATAAAGGCGAAGTTTGTGTAAACGGCAGGGTGGCGCAGCTTATGGAATTGGGCGCTGGTTTCAATCCTGAGTTCACCGGCCGGGAGAATATTGTTTTTAACGCTAAGATGTATGGGTTAGATTTAGATCATAACCAGGCGTGTTTAGACGAAGTGATCGCTTTTGCCGGCTTGGATCGGTTTATTGACGCTCCGGTAAAGTGTTATTCTCAAGGCATGTACATGCGCCTGGCTTTTGCCCTGGCGATATATGCAGATCCCGACATCCTCCTGATTGATGATATCTTGTCCGTAGGGGACGAAGAAGCCCAGCAAAAGTGCCTTCGGAAGATCTATGAGCTCAAGGATAAAGGTAAAAGCATCATCCTGGTCAGTCATAATATGCAGATGGTGGCGCGGCTATGCCATCATGTCATTCTTTTGGAAAAAGGAAAAATTGCCTATCAGGGGAGTTGTGCGGATGATGTTGTTAATTATTATTTAGGAGTATCCGGACCTGAGGGCCAGAAGGCGGTTGCCGTTAAAAATAAACTAAAGGTTGTTTTTAACAATGGCAGGATGATGATCGCTTTCAATGATGCTATTGTGACGCAGGGGGTCGGTTGGGACATCTCTTTTATGTTGAAAGACCGCAATGTGCGGTTTTTCGCCCACGACCTGCTGTGGCGATTGGAGCCCCGGGGATCGCGGGAGGATAGAATTATAGCACTTGGATACGATATTAATGGAGCCCTTTTGCTTACTGTTGACCTTATCGTTGGAGATGGCCGTTTGGATGTTAAGGTCAGTGCCGCTGATGAGGTCATCAAAGAATTAAGGAGTTGTTTTTTATTGAAATCATTATATGAGGGTTGGGTAAGTGGCTGCCAGGAAGGAAGTTTTGGGTTTTTCCTTCCTCAAATGGGGTGGCATTCCGTTGTTTCGTTGGATAAAAAAGATCGTATTGCCGGGATCGTGCCGCGATCTTTAGGGCCTGATATTCCTTTGATGTTTGAGGCTTTTAATGATACCTCAAGTATTGAAATAGCCAATACTGGAGTAAATGAAGAAGCCCGCGTTGTGCAGTTGCTTTCCTGTGAACCGGGGCCGTTGGTTTTTAGCGTCTATGTTTTTGACGGCCGGAAAAGTTTTGATGAGGCGATTGCGGTTCAAAGAGGGCGATATTCGCGCAAGCGAGATGAAGAGCAGGAGCTTCAGTCGCGCCAGGAACAGGAAAGACAGGTAAGGGAAGAGCGCCTGGAGAGGCAGGAACAGGAAATGCGAGAAAGGCAAGAGCAACTGACGCGCGAGGAACAAAAGGGACGTGAAAGAGAAGAGTCTCTGTTACGCCAGGAACAAGAGAGACAGGAAAGAGAAGAGTGCCTGTCGCGCCAGGAACAGGAAATGCAGGAAAGGCATGAGCGTTTATTGCGCCAGGAACAGGATAGGCAGGAGCGCCTATTGAGCGAGCAACAGGAAATGCAGGAAAGGCATGAGCGTTTACTGTGCCAGCAGGTTGAGGAAAAGGCCCTTTGGGAGAAGATGCGCACGCTCCGTTGCGGCCCATTGAAAATATTCGTAGATACAAACGAGAAGATCGTAGAGCTTTATTATTATGATGAACTTTTGACTTCAGGCACCGGATTGTTCAGTAATCTTCTGCATTGCGATCAGGAGCAATGGTTTTCAAGCGAGTCAGCTCACTGGTCGGCAGAAAAAGAGAGCGATACCGAGATGGTCCTGACGTTGGATGACGCCTCGCAGATCATTTCGCAGCTCTGGACTTTTTCTTTGAAAGAGGGGCGGGTTTTGGATCTCACTATAGCAATGATCGCAAAGGAGGATATCGGATTAGCTCGCCACGTCGTGGGGTTGAAGATAAAGAGTTCTTATCGATATTGGCAGACGCAGAAAGAAAAGGGCGAGCTCTTAGAGGAGACGTTTATCGGGGATATCATTCCTGTTCGTTTTAAGGATAGTAAGCTTTTTTCCGTGTTGTTGAGATCGGATATGAACGAATGGCCTTCTTTATTTTTTGATGTTTTGCTTTCCAGAGAAAAGCAATTTTTAAGTTTACTGAAGCGCAAAACAAAAGAAGGAGACGAAGCCTGCGCGGAATTCTCAAGGATCGTAACGAGTGACGAAAAGATATTTTCTGCGGGGAAACATCTTCTTTTTGAAGGCCGGTTATTTATAGGCCAAGATAAGGTTTTTGAAGTTGGAACAAAACAAAATGACTTGCCCAGGATAGTTTCAGATAAAGTTTCCCTTGTTTTTGATGACGGCCGCAGTCGTTTATATTATGACGGCCTGGAGTTGACAACCGGCCTGGGAGGGTACACTTCTTTGCGTTCGGGAGGTATTTGGCATGATTCTTCCAGGGCTTTTTGGCAGGTCAAAGAATGTTCAGCGTGCCGTATGGTAGTTGTCGGCGAATGGGTCCACTTGCCCATAAAACAGATCTGGACGTACGTTCTTAAAGACGGCCGGTTGTCATGGGGCATTGAAATGGAGGTTTATAAGGGGGTGGCCCTTGAGCTTATGCAGACGAATATTATGCTTGATCCTCTTTATGAGAATTGGTCTGTTGACGGGTGTGCCCCGCAACGATTCGCGGACGATTTTTCTTATGACTACGATATACTTCCGTTTAGATCTTGGTATGGCAAAAGCCATCAATTGATCGCCGGATCTTCTCAGCGGCCCAAGATCATCTTTGAAGAGCATGGAGCTAACGGGGTTTTCCGGGGTATCATTGAGAATACGGATGTTGTTCAGTCAGGGCGCCTTCTTCAATATCAACAGATGAAACGCCAAGAAGTATCCGCGGGCCTTCATAAATATTTTAATGGGCGGTTATATGTTGAGGTATTCTGAAAGATCCGTGGGTGTGTTTTGGAACAACGCCCCATTGACGTGCGGCACCGGATGCAATGTCAGCATCAATACTCTCGGGCTATGGACCGATAGTGACGACGCCGTTTGGCATCTAAGCAGGAAAACTTCTGATTGTCTGGAACTTGAGATTGTGCAGGGTAAGTTGCCTTTGGCGCAAGTGTGGACATTCAAGGTCATCAATAGTTTTACAATAGAGTGGCGGATAGATTTTCGTATAGAGGAATGGCTTCATCTGGATGAGTGCCATTTTAGTTGTTTTACGCCTCCCCGTTATAAACATTGGATCGTTGATCATGTCCATGGGGATTTTCCGCGCATCGATCATCGCGATCTTGATGTTTATTGTGTTCAGAAAGCGGCGTTATTTGTTGGAGCGAGATTTGTAAGAGGAGACAATTTTTTTCCGGCTTTTGTATTAGAAGAAGGAGGGCGCCGTTCTTTTCCTTTGATCCAGAACGTTGCGGTACCTTGCAATGCCCATAAGTTAGGTTTTCGGCGTATTTTTGAGGCCGAGTCCGCGGAATTTGACCCTGGTTTGTATCCCATGGTTACTCTTAGAATATTATTTTTTTCTAATGAAAGCGCATTAGATGAACGGATGGAAGAGTTGCGTAGAGAGGAGATAAGATCATTCGTCCATTAAAGTTTCTTTTAGCCAATATACCTTGGCAGCGCGAACAGTTCCGCGGGGTCCGCGCTGGTTCGCGCTGGCCGCATCTTAGGCCTGACATGGAAAGGGATTATCTGCCGTTTCCTTTCTTTTTAGCTTACGCAGCTTCACTTTTACAAAAGAACGGCAAAAAAGTCTTTCTTATTGATGCCATAGCTGAAGATATGACGCATCGGGATTTTTTGGATAAGATCTCCGGCATGGGCGTTGATTATCTTGTGGCTGAGACCTCAGTGCCTTCTTTTCCCGAAGATCTGGCTTTATTAGAGCAGATATCAGAGATGGGTATCTCGCTTATTTTATGCGGGCCTAATGCCCAGATGTATGAGCCGCCGTTCCTTATAGATCATTCTTTTATTGATTTTGTTCTTTGCGGCGAGTATGAGGGAACATTGTTAGAATTGGCCGATTGTTTGGAAAACGGCCGGGAATTGAGCGGTGTCAAAGGGCTTGTGTTCCGCAATGACGGCCAGATCATTAAGAACCAGGATAGGGACCTTTTAGATGTAAATAGTCTCCCGTGGCCGCATCGAGAGACTTTACCGATGGAAAAATACCTGGATGCCCCAGGAGGGATGCCTACACCGAGCGCGCAGATGGTGGCTTCCCGGGGCTGCCCTTTTGGGTGTGGCTTTTGTCTTTGGCCTCAGGTGATGTACCGAGGGCAACGTTACCGGCCCAGGGCAGTCAAGGACGTTATTGATGAAATGGAATATCTCGTAAAAGAAAAAGGATTTAAATCAGTATATTTTGATGACGATACTTTTAATATAGACAAAAGCAGGATGCTGGAATTTTGTGATCAGATAATAGAAAGGCACATGGAAAAAATACCCTGGGCGATCATGGCCAGGCCTGACCTCATGGACAAGGATATACTTCTGTCTATGAAGAGCGCCGGGTTGTGGGCTGTCAAATACGGCATGGAGTCTGCTGATCAGGATCTTTTGGACGAGATAGGTAAATCCATGGACCTGAAAAAAGCCATAGATATGGTCGCGCTTACCAAAGAGCTGGGTATTAAGGTACATCTGACTTTTACCTTTGGGCTGCCGGGTGAAACCTTAAAGACCATAGCAAAGACCATCAGCCTTGTTAAAAAACTTGACCCGTTCTCCGCGCAGTTTTCTATTACAACGCCGTTCCCCGGCACGAAATACTATGACATCTTAGAAAAAAACGGCGGGATCGTATCAAAGGATTTCAAGGACTACGACGGGTATTCTAAAAGTGTCATCCGGCTTTCGTCTCTTTTGCCCGAAGACCTGGAAGAAGCCAGACAAAGGGCATGTAGGGCATGGGAGGCTCATATCAGGAGAAGAAGGGGCCTGCTAAATTCGGCAAAAAGATTCTTTTATTATGTAAAAGAAAAGGGTTGGAACCATGCTGTCAAGAAGAGCGTAGGGTATCTATTGAGAGCGAAATTGCGGATCCCGGCAGGCCATACTTGGCGGATACAAAAGGCCAAAGCTGATATTTTGTTGGTCCAGTGTCCGCCGTGGGATGTGTCCATGCCGCCTTTAGGCATAGCCTATTTGAAGGGTTATCTTGAAAAATACGGATATAAGCCTACTGTGTGCGATCTGAATATCGCTTTGCATAATCACGCAAGCGACGATTCAAAATTTCTGTGGGAACAAAAGAGTTTTGACTGGTGGGTAGATGAAGAGATGTTTAAAAAGACAGAAGCCAGGCTAAAAACAATAGCCAACGATTATCTCAAAGACGTCTTAGGCCGCCTGGATGCCCCGGTAATCGGTTTGTCTACGAGTTTTACGTCTATCCGTTTTACTTCTGTGGTGTTGAAGATCATAAAGGCTCTTCGCAAAGACGCCAAGATAGTGTTGGGTGGATGGGGCTGTGTCAACGAACATATGCGCGGCCTTTTTCCAGGCGAACTAGTTGATTGTTTCGTTGTGGGCGAAGGCGAGGAGACTCTTAAAGAAGTGCTTGAAGCTTTCAATGGGCGCAGGAAAAAACAGGATATCCCGGGCGCCATTTTTAAAAATGATGATTCATCGCTTTTGCGGCCAAGGCCGGCTATCGCCGACCTTAACAGCATCCCGTGGCCGACATTCAGCGGGTTTGACCTAAGCCGATATAAGCACCCGATCATTCCCCTTATGACGAGCAGGGGATGCATCGGCAATTGTAGTTTTTGCAACGATTGGCCGCTTTCTAAACCCTATCGTTTTTATAATGCCGTTAATATTTTTGAGCAGATCAAGTATCATATAGATAACAATCATCGCAACGTCTTTAGTTTCAAAGATCTTTTATGCAACGGTAATTTAAAAGAGCTTAACGATCTGGCTGACATTATCATTAAAGAAGGATTACGGATCGGTTGGGATTCTCAGGCTATTGCCTACCAGGGTATGAGCTTTGAGCTATTGCGCAAGTTGAAAAAAACAGGGTGCGGCACGCTGATCTACGGAATAGAAAGTTTTTCAAATAACGTTTTAAAAAAGATGAAGAAGATGTTCACGCGCCAGATCGCAGAGCAGGTCATTCGGGATACTTATCACGCGGGCATCCGGGTCACGATCAATCTGATAGTCGGGTTTCCGTCAGAGACAGAAGAAGATTTCAACGAGACGCTGGAGGCTATCAAGAGAAACAGAAAATATATCTTTCAAGTCGGGGCTGTCAGCGTATGCCTGGTAAATAACGATGCGGAATTGGACCAACGACCCGGAGATTATGGCATTGTTCTGCCCGGCGACCTAAGGATCCGGGCTAAGAAGTGGTCTACTACGGACAGAAAAAATACTTATGAGATGAGAAGAGAGAGGGCAGATAGGGTCATTACGCTCTTGCGCGAGCTGGGCCTTTCTTACGATACTCAGACCATATAGGTGTATGAAGATATGAACGATAAAGACCGCGATGAGCTGATGCTAAAAAGCATCCTGGAGGGTGGCGAGGCTGTTTTAGGGCCCGAGATCGTACAGTTTGACATCACCAACAGGTGCAATAACGATTGTATCTGTTGTTGGAATAATTCTCCTCTGTTGGAAGAGCCTACGCCTGAAAAGAAAAAAAATAATGAGTGCGAGCTTCCTTTTGGCATCATTAAGCGCGCCATCTTTGAATTAAAAGAGATGGGTACAAAGACGCTTTTTTTGGCAGGAGGCGGCGAGCCTTTTATGCACCCGGATGTGATTGAGATCTTGAAATGCGCTAAAGAGAACGGCATGAAAGTGTGCCTCAATACAAATTTCGCATTGGTGGACAGGGCCAGCGCCAAGGAGATAGTTGACGCCAAGGTAGATCTTATCCATGTCAGCCTTTTGGCCGGCACGCCTGAGACTTACGCGCTCGTGCATCCGAACAAGAGCCGGGAAACTTTCTTAAAGATCAAGGAGACGCTGGCATATCTTCTGCAGTATAGAAGGGAGAAAAAACAGGAAACTCCGGTGCCTCTGCCGCATATTGATCTATATTATGTCATTTTCAATAAGAATTACGGGGATATAGGAAAGATGGCGGATCTGGCGATGGAATTGAGGACGAATACTCTTGAGTTTACCCCTGTGGATGTTTTGCCGGGCACAACGGATGTTTTGCTGCTTAATGAAGCCCAGAAGGCTTTTGTTTTGAGAGAAGTGAAAATGCAGCATAAGAGAATAGAAGAGTTTAACAAAAGAGAAGGCAGTAAAGTGACTTTTATTGAACAATATGATTCTTTTTTAAAACGGTTATCACCTAAAGAAGCCACGCAAGGCCGCTATGAGACCAGGATCGTATTGAATCAACCCTGCTATGTAGGGTGGTCTTTTCTGCGGATCTTAGCCGATGGTAGCGTGATACCTTGCCTTAAGGCCCACCGCATACCATCGGGTAATCTATATCAACACTCTATTAAGGATATCTGGAACAACGAGGCTCAGCAATTATTCAGAAAAAAGTCCCTTGCCTTGGACTCCGAAGACCCTTATTTCAAAATGATAGGAAATGACCCGAGCGCGTCTTTTGGCTGTATTAACAGCTGTGATAATATCCAGGTCAATATAGATATGCATAATAAATTCGCTGATCTTCTGAGGTCTCATGGCCGCATTAAATAATCAGGTCTTGGATAAAAAAAAGTTATTGGTGGCAGGCGGGATATTGCATTCGGCCAGGGCTTTTATAGGGCCGGATGTGCTGCACATAGATTTGACTAACCTCTGTAATTTTAATTGTATCGCCTGCTGGTGCCGCTCGCCTCTTTTGTTTGAGAAGGCTATGCCTGAATGGGAAAGAAAACTCACTCTGTCGTTCGATCTGCTAAAGGGCGTTTTTGACGACTTATCAAGGATGGGAGGATTGAGGCACGTGAAATTAGTAGGCGGGGGCGAGCCTTTTTTGCACCCGGATATATTAAAGATCATTTCTTATATTAAAAAAATAGACAGGGCGATCCAGATAGATATAAATACGAACTTTAGCCTTGTGGATGAAAAAACGGCGCAAGAACTTATTCAGTTAGGCGTTGATTCTTTCACGGTAAGCCTTTGGGCCGGCACGCCAGTTGTTTACGCGGCTGTTCATCCGAACCAGACAGAAGATACGTTCCATAAGATCCGTAGCGTGCTTAAGTATGTTGCTGACCGCAAAAAAGAGCTTAAATTATCTGCTCCAAGAGTCATCCTCCACGATGTCATTTTTAATCTTAATTACCAGGATGTAGAAGAAATGGTAAAGTTTGGCATTGAGGTCGGTGCTAACGCAGTCCAATTCGTACCTATGGACCCATGTAAAGGCAAGACTGATGCGCTTATTTTTGACCAGGAGCAAAGAAAAGACCTGATAGAGAGGTTGCGACGGATAGAGAAAGAATATGACCATAGCCGCATAGAGCTTTCGGATCTTCGCGGATTTATCCGGCGCCTGGAGAGTTTAGATACTCAGACCGGAGCATACGATGAAAAAGCTGTTGAGGAGATCCCTTGTTATGTCGGATGGCTTTTTTCCAGGATAATGGCAAC
>JAZDLG010000049.1:0-3652 GCA_043802125.1 Candidatus Omnitrophota bacterium | reverse complement strand
GAATACGATAGCTCAAACAAGCTCCTCATGAAAAAACTTAACACGGCGCTCTAGTCCCCGCAGAACCCGCGGGGTCCCGCTAACGCGGGTATTCCCGCTATCGCGGGATTTCGCTAGATTAGACATTGTGGTGCTCAATTCGCTTAGTGCGCCTTCGGCGCAAATTAAAGTACTCAATTTCTCTTGTTTTTAACGCTACTTTTTGTATAATATAGACCTATGTTGTTCAGCGTATTAAAACCCTACATAGTAACATTCATACCCATTTTTCTTGCGGTGGATATAATCGGCACTGTGCCGCTCTATCTGGGCCTGACAGAGAACCTTAACCAAAAACAAAGAAATAAGGTGCTCACAGACTCCGTTATCATCGCAACCGTACTGGCCGTGGTATTCCTGTTCTTAGGCAAGTTCATCTTGCGGGGATTAGGCATCACCATAGACGATTTTAAGGTTGCAGGCGGTGTTCTGCTTTTCATTTTATCGGTCTACTTGCTCATGCCGGGAAAATCAAGGGAATTCGTATCAGAGTCGCTTTATGAGGACATCGGAATATTCCCTCTGGCTACTCCTTTGATCACAGGGCCCGCTGTTTTAGTGACGGCAATGATGCTCTTGAATTCTTTTGGCCTGCTTGTGACACTGACATCCCTTATCCTGAATATGGTCGTAGCGTGGCTCGTCTTAAAATACTCCGGCCTTCTTATCAAGATCATCGGCAATTCAGGGGTCAAGGCTTTGTCAAAAGTAAGCTACATTTTCCTTGCGGCTATAGGCGCCATGATCTTGCGCGAGGGCATTGCAGGTATAATCTTTACTTTTTAACACCATGGGACAAAAAGTAGTTACATTCATCTTAGCCGGAGGGAAAGGCGAAAGACTCCACCCGCTGACAAAAGACAGGGCCAAACCCGCGGTCCCCTTTGGCGGCATCTACAGGATCATAGACATAACACTCTCCAATTGCATCAATTCAGGTTTAAGAAAGATCCACACGCTCATCCAATACAAATCTATCTCGCTCCAGCGGCATATCCGCCTTGGATGGAACTTGTTCAATTCCGAACTGGGCGAATATATTGACGTTATTCCCGCTCAACAGCGCGTAGGCTCAAACTGGTATCAGGGGACAGCGGACGCCATCTTTCAGAATATTTACACCATAGAACAGGAAAAACCCGACGAGGTGCTTATCCTGGCAGGCGACCATATCTATAAAATGAACTACTACTCCATGATTGATTTCCATAGGCAGAACAACGCGGACATGACCGTAGCTGTCGTCGAGCTTGAGAAAAACCTTTCCAAGGGCCTTGGTGTCATCCAGACCGACGGGACAAAAAAAATATTAGGATTTCAGGAAAAACCATCGGAACCGAAGACTATCCCGGATAAGCCGGATATGATCTACGGTTCTATGGGCATATATCTGTTCAATCGCGCCGTCTTAGAAGAAGAATTGATAGAAGACTCAAAGATAAACACATCGCACGATTTCGGAAAAGACATCATCCCGCAGATGCTCAAAAAGAAAAAGAGGGTATTTGCCTATAATTTTAAAGACGAGAATAAAAAAGAAGCCCTCTACTGGAGGGATATCGGGACCCTTGACGCTTATTATGATGCTAACATGGACTTAATCCAGGTAACGCCTGTATTCAATCTATACGACAAAGAGTGGCCCATCCGCACATACCAGGAACAATTCCCGCCGGCTAAGACCGTATTCGCCGGAGACGAAACCCCCGAGCGCATCGGCCTTGTGCTTGACTCGCTTATATGCGGAGGCTGTATCGTCAGCGGAGGAAGGATACAGCGTTCCATACTTTCGCCTAACGTCCGGGTCAACAGTTACGCCGAGATATATGATTCCATTCTCATGGAAGGTGTCCAGGTAGGCCGATATGCCAAGATAAGAAAGGCCATAATCGACAAAGACATCAATATCCCACCCGGGACTGTCATCGGCTATAACATAAAAGACGATAAAAAAAGATTCACTATTTCGGAGAACGGCATAGTTGTCGTTGCCAAAGGCACGGAGATCAAGTGATCAGGAAAGCGCAGATAAAAGACGCAAAAAAGATCCAGGGGCTTGTCAATTTTTTTGCTTCGCAAGACCTCATGATGCCGCGTTCCTTGAATGAGATATATGAGAACATAAGGGACTTTTGGGTAAGCATAGACGATAATAAAAAAATTGTGGGCTGTGTTGCGCTCCACATAGTGGGTTGGGAAAACTTAGCCGAGATAAAATCGCTCGCCGTTGAAAGAAAAGACCAACGTAAAGGGCTTGGCGCAGGACTCGTCAGCGCCTGCCTTAAAGAAGCAAAAGACCTAAAAATAGGCCGCGTCTTCGCTTTATCCTATCATCCTAAATTTTTTAAAAAATCAGGATTCAAACTAATAGCTAAATCCAAACTGCCCCATAAAATATGGGCAGAGTGCTGCAACTGCCACAAGTTCCCGAATTGCGGGGAGATCGCGTTGATAAGGAAGATATAACATAGGAGAAAACTATATGATGGACTACCAATTAAACGAACAACAGATCATGATACGGGATCTTTGCCGTCAGATCGCGCAGGAAAAAATAGCTCCATTAGCCGCTGAATACGATAAAACAGAGGAATTCCCATGGCCTATAGTCAAGGTCTTAGCCCAGGCAGACATCTTCGGTATTTCCATACCCGTAGAATACGGAGGTTTGGGGGGCGGGGTTTTAGAGATATGCATAGCCACAGAAGAACTATCAAAAGCCTGCGGCGGTATAACGCTCTGCTTTGCCGCGTCATATCTTGGCCTTGACCCTATCCTTTTATTCGGCAACGATGAACAAAAAAAGAAGTACCTCCCGGATTTGGCCGCCGGAAAAAAATTGGCGGCGTTCGCCATAACAGAGCCGGCTGCTGGGTCTGACGCAAGCAGTATCCAGACAACGGCAAAAAAGAAAGGCGACCATTACGTTTTGAACGGCGCAAAACACTTCATCACTAACGGCGGCGAAGCGGATATCTACGTAGTCATCGCCATGTCTGACAAGACTAAAGGAGCGCGAGGCGCGACCGCGTTCATCCTTGAAAAAGGCATGAAAGGTTTTACTTTCGGAAAAAAAGAAGATAAGCTCGGCATACGCGCTTCTTCAACACGCGAGCTGATCTTTACTGACTGCGAAGTCCCAAAAGAAAATATCTTGGGAAAAGAAGGCATGGGATTTATCGTCACGATGAAGACTTTTGACGTATCCCGTCCGGGAGTCGCGTCTCAGGCGCTCGGCATCGCCGCGGGCGCCCTTGAAGCAGCTACGAAATATTCACGCGAAAGAATCCAATTTGGCAAACCCATATCAAGTTTTCAGGGCATCCAGTGGATGCTGGCGGATATGGCGACCGAAGTGGAAGCGGCCCGGGCCCTTATTTACGCCACGGCCCGCATGATAGACGCCGGAGTAAAAAGCGTTTCCAAAGAATCAGCCATGGCAAAACTTTTTGCTTCAGACGTCGCCATGAAGGTCACGACCGACGCGGTCCAGATATTCGGCGGTTATGGTTACATGAAAGAGTATCCGGCTGAAAAGCGCATGCGCGACGCAAAGATAACACAGATATATGAAGGCACAAACCAGATCCAGCGCAATATCATAGCGCTTCAA
>JAZDLG010000045.1:0-4347 GCA_043802125.1 Candidatus Omnitrophota bacterium | reverse complement strand
AAAGACAAGATAATCGGCTCTAATCCCCAGGTGATCGTTCATAGCGAAGAGGGTATAGCTGATTTCGCCATACTTTCCCAGAAGATAAGGTCAGTTAAAAAAGTAGAAGTTGTCGCTCCATACGTCAGCGGACAGGCCTTTCTCTATTATAAGGATAAGGTCTTAAACCTTAATATCAAAGGCATAGACCCTGCCATAGAAGAGAGCGTGACCCGGATAAAAGAGTATCTTAAAGAAGGCCGCCTTGTCTTGCCGAAAGGCGGCGTGGTCTTAGGCCAGGAGCTTGCCGCGGTGCTCGGCATAAAAAAAGGCGATGAAGTCGTTCTCTCGTCGCCTGTGCTGGGGCTCAATACTACTTTTAAGATCAGCGGTATATTCCATACCGGAATGTACGATTATGACCTGAACTTTGCTTTTTTAAATATCAGCGACGCGCAGGAGTTTTTCGGAGTAGGGCATCTTATTACTCAGGCAGGTGTTAAGCTGGGTAATCCTTATGATGCACCGCGCGTAAAACAAGAGCTCCAGAAGATCCTGCCTGCCGGGCTTCACATCAGGACGTGGATGGAGATCAACAAAAACTTTTTCGCGGCCTTAGCTCTTGAGAAGCTCGCCATGTTTGTTATCTTGACCCTTATTGTCCTGGTGGCCTGTTTTAATATCATCAGTACCCTTATCGTGATGGTAGTGGAAAAGACCAAGGATATAGGCATCTTAAAGGCCATAGGCACGCCACAAAAGGCCATCCGCAACATCTTCAGGTGGGGCGGTTTAATTATTGGATTTACAGGGACATTTTTTGGTATAATAAGTGGAGTTATTTTGTGCCTTTTGCTGAAGAAATACCAGTTTATTCAACTGCCTAAGGATATCTATTACATTGACAGCCTGCCGGTCTCATTAAGATGGCAGGATATTGCCCTTATCGCTGGAAGCGCTTTATTGATCACTTTTCTTGCGACGATCTATCCGGCCTCCAAGGCAGCCAGGCTTAACCCTGTAGATGCCTTGAGGTATGAATAATGCTAAGGGCCAACAATATTACGAAGGTATATTTTGACGGTACAAAACTGGCGCAGCCGCTCTGTGTTTTAAAAGAAGTTACTATCAAGATCGCCAAAGGTGAATTTTTAAGTATAGTCGGGCCTTCGGGGGCCGGTAAATCAACGCTCCTTCATATCTTAAGCGGGTTGGATGAGCCGACGCAAGGCAGCGTATTCCTTGACGATTTTTGCCTTTCTACTCTTGATGATATGGAGAAGGCGATGATCAGGAACACGCGGTTTGGTTTTGTGTTCCAATTCTATCACCTTTTGCACGAATTCAACGCCCTTGAGAATGTGTTAATGCCGGGGTTGTTAAAAAAAGGCACAGACGTTAAAGAGCTCAAAAAGAAGGCGCTTGAACTGCTTGGCGATTTAGGGTTATCCGAGAGGGTCAAACATAAACCATCCCAGCTTTCAGGCGGAGAGCAGCAGAGGGTGGCTATAGCCAGGGCTTTGATGAATGACCCTGAGATACTTTTCTGCGACGAGCCTACAGGCAACTTAGACCATGTGTCAGGAAAGCAGATAAGCGAGATGCTGTTGCGTTTGAATCAAACAAAAAAGACGACTGTGGTGATAGTGACCCATAGCCGCGAACTCGCGGCAGGGTCGCACCGTATTTTAAATATTCTTGACGGCAGGATAACGGAGGGATCATGTTGATATATATTAACGGCAGATTGGTGAAAAAAGATGAGGCTAAGATCTCTGTGTTTGACCACGGCCTGTTATACGGCGACGGCGTCTTTGAAGGCATCCGTTCTTATGATTGCCTCGTTTTTAAATTAAAAGAACATATCAACCGTTTATACGCTTCAGCTCACGCTATATTTTTGAAGATACCAATGACGCAGCTTGATATGGAAAAAGCCGTCATTAAAACTCTAAAAGCCAATAAATTAAAGGACGCGTATATCCGTCTGGTAGTTACCCGAGGCGAAGGCGACCTGGGCCTTGACCCAAGGAATTGTCATCATCCGACAATCTTTATCATAACGGATAAGATAGCACTTTACCCACAGGAGTTGTATAAGAAGGGTTTAAAGATAGTCACCGTGCCTACGCGCAGAAATATACCCGAGGCGCTTAACCCGCAGATAAAATCTTTAAATTACCTCAACAATATTTTGGGTAAGATAGAGGCTATCAACGCCGGTGTGCCTGAGGCGATAATGCTGGACCAGAATGGTTTTGTGACGGAGTGCACGGGCGATAACATCTTTATGATCAAGGATGGCGCCCTTTTAACGCCTGCTGTCCATTTCGGCATTCTAAACGGCATCACGCGAAGAGCGGTGTTGAGCATAGCCGGCAAGGCCGGATTGCGGCCCCAGGAGGCATCTATCACACGCTTTGACCTTTTTACTGCCGATGAATGCTTTCTGACCGGTACGGCAGCGGAGATCATACCCGTGGTGCTTATGGACGGCCGCGAGATCGGCAGCGGCAGAGTGGGAGACTACACGCTAAAATTAATAGATGAGTTTAAAAAGCTGACTAAAAAAGAAGGCGTGCGCTATGCTTTGTAATATCTGCACCAAAAATCAGGCAACAGTTCATCTGACCGAGATCGTTGACGATAAGATGAACGAATTGCATCTTTGCGATGATTGCGCCAGAAAAAAAAGCATGCAGATGGAACAGCAGTTTGGCCTCTCAGACCTTCTCGCCGGCCTGGTGGATTACGGCAAGCAGCTAAGTTCCGTTGATAAGGAAGCTACGGCGGTCATGCATTGCAGCGCCTGCGGCCTGACATACGAGGATTTTAGGAAAATAGGAAGGCTTGGGTGCGGAGAGTGCTATGCCGCGTTTGCTAAATATCTGGGCCCGTTATTGAAGCGCATTCACGGCGCAAACCAGCATGTGGGCAAGGCGCCGAAGGGTATTTCTCTCTCCGAGGTTGTTTATTCCAAAGCGCCCAAGACAAAAGCTGTGGACGTCAATGAGTTGAAGGCGAGTTTGCAGCGAGCTATTGAGCGCGAGGATTTTGAAGAGGCCGCTCTATTGCGCGACGCTATAAAGGAATCTGAGGCAAGAATGAAAGAGCAGCAGAAAAAGAGGGCTAAACAATGAAGTTTGAAGACCTGTTGAACCTGACAGCGAGTTGGCTTAAAGGCAGCGGCCCTAATTCTGACATTGTTATTTCTTCCCGTATCCGTCTTGCGAGGAATCTGGAAAAGTTCCCTTTTCCGCATTGGGCCAAGAAACCTGACAGCGAACAGGTCTTAGTTCTTGCTGCAGGGGCATTTGAAAAGACCCCGGAGCTTAAAGACGGTATTTTCTTAAGGCTTGATGATTTTGATAACGTGGACAAGCAATTTTTAGTGGAGCGTCATCTGATGTCCAATGAACACGCGATACGCTCCAACCAGAAGGCTTTGTTTATCAATCCGGACGAAAATGTCGCTATCATGGTCAACGAAGAAGACCATCTGCGTATCCAGGTTATGGAGTCGGGTTTTGACTTGGATACGACGTGGCGCATAATGGATTCTATTGATAATCGTCTCTCAGAGGTCCTCACCTATGCTTTTAAGAAAGAGTGGGGATATCTCACAGCTTGCCCTACGAATACAGGCACAGGGATGAGGGGGTCTATAATGTTGCACCTTCCGGCTCTGGTCATGACGCGCCAGATCAACCGCGTGCTTGAGGCTATCGCGAAATTAAGTTTCACGACGCGCGGGTTATATGGCGAAGGCACGCAGGCATCAGGCAATTTCTTTCAAATCTCTAACCAGGTTTCTTTAGGTGCCAGGGAAGAAGAGATGTTAGGCAATATTAAGGGCGTTATCAAACAGATCATTGAACAGGAAGAAAAGGCCAGGGAATCACTCATGGCCGAGCATAGGGAGATGCTTGAAGACAGGATCTGGCGTTCCTACGGCACGCTCAAAAACGCTCACATCATCTCAAGCAACGAGACCGTGGAACTTCTGTCAATGCTGCGGCTAGGCTCTGACTTAGGGCTTGTCGCCGATGTTGAACGCAGCCTTATCAACGAATTGTTTATTTTGACACAGCCTTCTCACTTACAAAAACTTGAAAACAAAAAATTATCAGCTAACGAACGCGACGTGAAGCGCGCGCAGATCATCAGGGAAAGGATCGGAGGATAGAGGATGTTCAACAGATTTACCGAGAGAGCGAGAAAAGTCATAGTCCTTGCTAAAGAAGAAGCAAGGAGGTTCAACCACGATTATATCGGCACAGAACACCTGCTCTTGGGCCTGATACGCGAGGGAGAGGGTGTAGCTGCGGCTGTGCTTCAAAAGTTGGGTTTAAGTTTGGAAAGCATACG
>JAZDLG010000041.1:0-17528 GCA_043802125.1 Candidatus Omnitrophota bacterium | reverse complement strand
ATCTTCATCCGTCAGTCTAAGAGCGGAGAACGGCGCGAAGTGCCGATGAATACGACTGCGAGAAGGACTTTGATCGCTGTGAGAAAGCACCCGGAAAGCCCTTTTGTTTTCTGCAACAACAAGGGCGAAGCCTACGCAAATGTTAGGAAATCTTTCTTTACAGCAACGAAGATTTCTGATATTATAAATTTTCGTTTTCATGACCTCAGGCACACCTTTGCGAGCCAGTTGGTCATGAGCGGAGTAGATCTTAACACTGTGCGTGAATTGTTAGGCCATAAAACCTTAGACATGACACTTAGATATAGTCATTTGTCTCCTGACCACAAACAGCGAGCCGTGGCCATCCTAAATAATCAGATGGACACTATTTGGACACCTGAGCGCACAAAAGAAAATGAAGAAGTTTTTGACTTCTCACAACTGCTTGAAAAAAGAGAAGTTACAGAGATAGGGCCCATAGCTCAGTCGGTCAGAGCAGGTGACTCATAATCACTTGGTCCGGGGTTCGAATCCCTGTGGGCCCATGATTTTAAAGAACACCGGACCAAATAGGGGTGTGGGGAAAAAGTTTCCCCACGGTCTCGGGGTAACAGTCCGCCAATGATTTAATGGCGGACGCCATAGGGGCAGAGCCCCTTTGGAGAGCGACGAACGTAGTGAGAAACGACTGGTCCGGGGTTCGAATCCCTGTGGGCCCATAAGCTCCGGGCGCATAGCTCAGCTGGTTAGAGTGCTGCCCTCACATGGCAGAGGTCGAAGGTTCAAGTCCTTCTGCGCCCATGATTAAAAGTGTACGATTACCTAAACTGGAGAGCGATTTGTCAACGCTAAACATAAAAGAGGAGATAAAAAAACTTATAGAGCTGCAGGAGATTGACAAAGGAATATTTGCTCTGACAAAAGAGAAAACCGGCCATCCGAGGCTTCTTGAGGAACTCGCAAGAGAATTTGACGCTAAAAAAGCGAACCTGAAAAGCCTTGAAGAGACCAAGCAGAAACTTCACTTGAAACAAAAAGATAAAGAAGGCGATTTGGCGTCCAAAGAAGAAAACATTAAAAAAACCCAAGGCCAGCTGGGCCAGTTAAAAACAAACAAGGAATACCAGGCTAAAATGACGGAAATTGAAAGCTTAAAAGCCGACAACTCCCTCATTGAAGAAGAAATATTAAAGCTCATGGATGATGTAGATACCATGAAAAACGATGTTGAAAAGGAAAAAAAGTCTCTTGAGGCTGACGAAAAATCTTACAACGAAAAAAAGAACATCGCCATAAACAGGGCTAAAGAGGTAGAGGTGCTGCTTGGCGGCCTTGATGGCAAAAGGCGGATCCTCATAAGCGGAATTGATAATAAAATACTGGCTCGCTATGAGCACATCCTTCATGGGAAAGACGGCCTGGCTATAGTAAAAGTTGATAATAACTCGTGCGCCGGATGTTTTATGCACGTGCCGCCGCAGGTTGAGAACGAGATAAGGATGCACGAAAATATCATTACTTGCGAATCGTGCGCGAGGATATTATATTTACAAGAAGACGTCCAGTCATAGGACAATAGATATTTACATAGATGGTTCTTCCATAGGTAACCCGGGAGATTCAGGCATAGGGGTGATCTTCTCAAGCGGAAACGTGACTTTAAAAAATATTTCAAAATATATAGGCAAGCAAACTAATAATTTCGCGGAATATACGGCGCTTGTCTACGCGCTCCAGGAAGCCCTTATCATGAAAGCGGCGTACATCAAGATCTTCTCTGACAGCGAGCTTCTTTGCAAGCAGCTTAACGGCGAATACAGGGTCAAAAGCGAGAACATAAAGAACCTCTTTGAGCAGGCCGTAAACTTACTGAAAGGTTTTAAAGATTATAATATAACGCATATCCCCAGAGAACAAAACCGCGGCGCAGATAAATTAGCGCGGCTAGCGATTAAAAGAAAAAAACACCTGTTGAATAACGCAAAAGTAATGGAAGGTTCTTTTAAGCCCACAATCAGTTCCGTGGGCAAAGAAGCTTCCGTTGGTTTTGCGTAACACAATAAATAACTCCAAAATAGGCGGGATAGCTGCCCGTAGCGTTAAACGCGCGGGAGGAAAGTCCGAGCTCTAAAGGACAGCGCAGCGGATAATAACCGCCACTTTGAAGGTTTACCTTCAAGGGAGGAAAAGAGCCACAGAGACGAGTCTCCCCGAAATTCGGGAGGGTGAAACGCGGCAATCTCTGCGTAGAGCAATGCTAAGTAGTCCCTGACATCCAGCGTTATTTATTAAATAGCTCTGGAATAGGGCGGTCCGTCTGAAATGTCAGGGAGGGTTGGCTGCTAGAGCCCGCGGAGCAATCCGCGGGTCGAGTCAAATAGCTATCATCCTTGCTGTTTCGCTTGCGAAGCAGCGAGGACACAGAACTCGGCTTATACGTCTATTTTGGAAATTGATATCAAAAAATAAAACGAAAGGGGCTTCACATGTCTGGTCATTCAAAATGGGCAAGCATCAAACACAAAAAAGCCGCGATTGACGCAAAGCGCGGGCAGCTTTTTACGAAATTGATAAAAGAACTGACCTCTGCGGCGCGTTCAGGAGGCGGCAACACAGAAACCAATATCCGGCTTAGAACCGCCATAGGTAAAGCTAAAGAATCAAACATGCCTTCGGATAACATTGACAAAGCCATAAAGAGAGGCACGGGCGAACTTCCGGGTATAACCTACGAAGAGATAACCTATGAAGGCTACGGCCCTGCCGGCATCGCGCTCATAATAGACATTGTCACGGACAATAAGAACAGGACAACCGCTGAGCTGCGCAACCTAATGTCAAAAAGGGGCGCCAACATGGCTTCAACCGGAGCAGTTAGTTTCTTATTCCAGAAAAAAGGCTATATTGTAGTTGAAAAAAGCGCCGTGGAAGAAGATAAGCTTATGACTATCGCCCTAGATGCCGGGGCCGAAGACCTTAAGACCGAAGACCCGAAAGTCTACGAGATAATTACTCAGCCTACAGATCTGGATACGGTAAAATCGGCCATTGAAGCCAAGAAGATCCCCATGCAGTCGGCTGAAATAACGATGTTGCCGTCAACGACCATCAAAATAACGGATAAAGCTCAGGCAACATCCATTTTGTCACTTATGGACGCGCTTGAAGAACACGAAGACGTCCAGCACGTTTACGCGAATTTTGACATTCCGGATGAATTGATCCCGGATGATTTGACACAGGAGTAAATAAAAAATGCTGATCCTCGGCATTGACCCGGGCTTAAATATCACCGGCTACGGCTTTATAGAGACAGGCAAAAACGGTTTTAGCATAAAGCAGTCCGGATTTATCAAGACCGGCGTAAAAGATGGGATGCCAAAACGTCTTTCAAAGATCCATGCGGCCCTGTCCTCGCTCATTGACCAATACAGGCCTGACTGCCTTGTCCTTGAAAAATTATACAGCCACTACAAACACCCTGTTACAGCCTCTTTGTTGGGCCACGCGCGAGGCGTTATCTGCATGCTATCGGAAGAAAAACATATCCCATTTTTTGAATACGCTGCGACCAGCGTCAAAAAGACCATCACAGGAAGCGGCCATGCCTCAAAGTTACAGATACAAAAAATGGTAGAACATATGACAGGAGCTAAAAAGGAATCCTTGGGGCCAATGGACACGACAGACGCGATATCGCTTGCCGTAGCGCACGCTTATATCACGCGGAGCAAAATATGATAGCTCGTATCAGCGGTAAATTGATAGAAAAAAAAGCGCAATCCATCATCCTTGAGAACCACGGCATATCATACGAAGTCTTTTTACCTTTGATCACATTGTCCCGCATAGACGAAAATGTATCAAATGAAGGCCTGGTGCATTTGGTCACATACCACTATCACCAGTTAGAGCCTTCGCGAGGCATACCGGTCTTAATAGGATTTTTAAACGAGGTGGAAAAAGAATTTTTTGAAGAATTCATCACTGTCTCAGGTATCGGGCCCAAAGCCGCGCTCCGGGCCATCAACACTCCTATATCGTCAATAGCCAAGGCCATTGACGAGGCTGACACGAACTCCCTGCGTTCGCTGCCTGGCATAGGCCCTCAGAGAGCCAAAGAGATAATCGCAAAGCTCCAGGGCAAGGTAGGGAGGTTCGGGCTCATCCAGGACGGCTCTGCAAAAACACCCACCCAGCCTTCAGGAGGCATGGTTGAAGAAGCAATAGAAGTACTAATGCAGCTGCAGTATAAAAAGAACGAAGCCAAGGAAATGGTAGCACTTGCTCTAAAGAAACAGCCGCACCTGAAAAACGTGGAAGAAGTCCTAAACATCGTTTATAAACAAAGGATCGGGAGATAGAGGAAAAAACCTCATAGATCCCCGTACAACCCACGGGGATTTCGCTAAGACTAATACATTATGGAGCTCAAATAATGGAAGATACGCTAGAACTAGAGAAAATAAGGTCAGCTATAGAATCGCTTATCTTTACCAGCGACAAGCCCCTTTTCATTGACGATATCAAAAAACTTTTTGATAACTTAGAATCTTCAAAAATAAGAGAACTCATAGAATCTCTTCAAAAAGAACTATTAGACCGCTCCAGCGGCCTGCGCATCATAGAGATCGCCGGAGGCTTCCAAATGGTGACATCTCCGGATAACGCTGAGGTCATCAAAAGTTTTTATAAAATAAAGCATACGGAAAAGCTAAGCGGCCCTTCGCTTGAGACGCTTTCTATAATCGCCTACAAGCAACCGGTGACCCGGATAGACATAGAAGCGATACGCGGGGTCAACGTGGACGGCGTCGTCAAAAGCCTGCTTGAAAAAAACCTCATACGCATAGTGGGCCGCAAAGAAGTCATCGGCCGGCCTTTCGTCTATGGCACGACGCGGCTCTTCTTAGATTATTTTGGTTTAAAATCACTTGCTGAACTGCCAAAGATAGAAGAATTCGCTCAACAAGACATCCTCTTAGACGTGAAGCTGGCCACCGGCGAAGGCGAGATCACACCGCTATCAAAAGAAGAGGAAGAACAATTACAGATCGGAGAACAAGATGTCAATCAACAAAATCCGTAAAAATATTGACGCCGTGGACAAAGAGATAGTGAAACTCTTGAACAAGCGAGCTCAGCAGATCCTAAAGATCGGCCAACTCAAAAACAAATCTAAGAGTTCCATTTACGCGCCGGCGCGGGAAAAAGACATCTTGACGAAAATAACCCAACAAAACAAAGGCCCGCTGGCCAATGAGGCCCTTGAGGCCATCTACATAGAAGTCATGTCAGCGTCTCTTGCGCTGGAAAAGCCTATTGTCATCGCGTACCTCGGGCCGAAAGCTACATTCTCGCATTTAGCGGCTTTAAAAAAATTCGGCTCATCTGTAGGGTATCTGCCTTGCAACACCATAGGCGACGTCTTTTCCGAGGTAGAAAAAGACACTGCCGACTACGGGGTCATCCCTATTGAGAATTCCATTGAAGGCGCTATCTCGCACACGCTGGATATGCTGGTTGACTCGGACCTGAAAATATGTTCCCAGTTAATGCTGGATATATCTCACAATCTTCTGGCCAACTGCGACAAAACAAATATCAGGAAGATCTATTCTAATCCTCAGGTATTCGGCCAATGCCGCCTTTGGCTGGAGACAAATCTGCCTAAAGCAGACCTTATTGAAGTCTCAAGCACAACGCGCGCCGCTCAGATAGCCGCCCGCGAAAAGAACGCAGCCTGTATCGCATCGCTTTTGGCAGCCAAAGAATACAAACTAAATATCGTAGCCAAGGCAATTGAAGACAGCCCGCACAACATTACAAGATTTCTCGTAATAGGCAAATTTGAAGCGGAGCCTACGGGCCATGATAAGACTTCCATCATGTTCTCTATAAAAGACAAGGTGGGCGCCTTACATGAGATGCTTTTGCCTTTCAAAAAATACAAGATAAATATGACAAAAATAGAATCCAGGCCTTCAAAGAAAAAAGCGTGGGATTATTTCTTCTTCATTGATCTTATCGGCCATTCCAGGGACAAAAAGATCATGAAAGCGCTGAGTGAACTGGAAGAAAAATGCAAATTCTTAAAAATACTGGGCTCATACCCTCTAAGCAATTAAACAAACTATGGCATTAATACGTAAAGATATACAAAATATTGAAGCTTATAAACCCGGCAAACCCATTGAAGAAGTTGAAAGGGAGTTGGGCATAAGAGGCGTAATAAAGCTTGCCTCCAATGAGAACGCGCTGGGCCCATCGCCCAAAGCGCTTCAAGCCGTTAAAAAGGCGCTTGCCTCTCTGAACCGCTACCCGGAAGGAACGTGCTTCTATTTAAAAAAGAAACTCGCGCGTTTCTTGAGTGTCCCTGAGTCTAACCTTATTTTTGGCAACGGCTCAGATGAGCTCATTGACATTATTTTGAAAACCATCAAAGAACCCGGCGAAGCGGGCGAAGCCCGAGCTGAGATCATAACAAGCGATGTGACTTTCGTTGAATACAAGATCTGCGGCGCTATTAATGGGTTTGCTGTCAAAACGATCCCCATGCGCGACTTTACTTATGACCTGACAGCAATAAAAAAAGCTATTTCGCCGCGTACTAAAGCTATTTTTATCGCCAATCCGAACAACCCGACAGGGACTTACGTAAATGCGAAAGCGGTCGCTTTATTTTTGGAAGGCATACCCAAAGATATCCTTGTAGTATTTGATGAAGCCTACATTGAATATGTCACTGATAAAGATTTCCCGAAGCTTATCAGCCTGATAAATAAAAATAATATAGCTATATTGCGGACATTTTCAAAGATCTACGGACTGGCGGGCTTGCGTGTCGGGTACATGATAGCAAACAGCGGCCTGGTAGCCTGCGCCCAGCGGGTAAGGCAGCCATTTAATGTCAACTCGCTTGCTCAGGTAGCGGCACAGGCCGCGCTTGACGATAAAACTTTTGTCAAAAGGTCAAAAGACCTTATAAGAAATGAGAAGAAGTTCCTCTACAACTCATTGTCACAACTCGGCATCTGGTTCAAAGAAACGGCTGCAAATTTTATTTTTATACGCATGAACGCTGACACACAAAAAATATTTCAGGAGCTCCTTAAAAAAGGCGTCATCATCCGCGAGATGAGCGGCTATGATCTGCCTAATTACGCCAGGGTCACAATAGGGACGAGAAAAGAAAACCAAAAGCTCATCAAAGAACTAAAGGAGATACTTAAATGATCATTGTCTTAAGGCGTGACGCCACACAGGAAGATGTAAACCATATCATAGAAAGAGCCGAAAAGCTGGGCCTAAAACCACACATCTCAAAAGGCACAGAGAGGACCATTATAGGCCTGATAGGGCCGGAGGACGCGCTGCGCGCCATTCCTCTTGAGGTATTTCCGGGTGTTGAAAACGTCATCCCGGTACTGGCCCCATACAGATTGGTGTCCAGAGAATTCAAAAAAGAAAACTCCTGCATAAACATAACGGAACACCTCAAAATAGGCGGCAGGCGCGTAATCATCTTTGCGGGGCCGTGCGCCATTGAAAACGAAGGCCTTTTGCTTGAAATAGCAGAAAAGGTAAAATTCGCCGGCGCGTCCGTGCTTCGCGGCGGCGCCTTTAAGCCGCGCACTTCCCCATACGCCTTTCAGGGTTTAGGCGAAGAGGGGCTTAAAATGCTCTCGCGCGTCAGCAAAAAACTCAATATGCCCACTATCACTGAGGTCATGGACACGCGAGACGTGGAATTAGTCGCCCGGCACGCGGACATCCTCCAGATAGGCGCCAGGAACATGCAGAATTTCAATCTATTAAAAGAGGTCGGCCTGACAAAAAAACCGGTGCTCTTAAAACGCGGGCTTTCTTCAACGATCAAAGAACTGTTGATGTCCGCGGAATACATCATGGCCGAAGGCAACCATAATGTCATTCTTTGCGAACGCGGCATCCGTACGTTTGAAGATTATACCCGCAATACACTTGATGTAAGCGCTGTACCTGTGGTAAAACAGCTCTCGCACTTGCCTATTATTGTTGATCCCAGCCATGCCGCTGGAAAGTGGAGCCTTGTGGGAGCTCTGGCAAAAGCAGCAATAGCCGCGGGAGCTGACGGCCTCATGATAGAAGTGCACACAAAACCGGAAGAAGCTATGTCGGACGGCGCCCAATCCCTGCTTCCGGAAAAACTTACAGAACTCATGCAGGAATTGGAAAAAATAGCGCTCGCGATACACAGGGAAATATGAGGCCTTTTAAAAAAATAACTATAGTAGGGGTCGGATTATTAGGCGGTTCTGTCGGCCTGGCCGTCAGAAAACACAAGCTTGCCGATAAAGTAACCGGCTTTTTCCGGGACAAGGGCAAGATCGCGGCTGCCGTAAAAATGGGTGCGGTGGATGAAGGGACCGACGATCTTAAAAAAGCCGTAGCGCTATCCGGCCTTATCATCCTTTGTTCGCCTGTCAGCGACATCATAAAAAAATTGAAGATCCTTAAAAAGATCGCGGGTAAAACAACGATCATAACTGACACAGGAAGCACAAAATCAAAAATTGTTAAGGCGGCTACGCCGCTTAACTTTATAGGCTCTCACCCTCTAACAGGGTCAGAACAAAGCGGCGTATCACACGCCAGAGCTGACCTATTTAAAAATTCTATCCTGATCCTGACGCCCCAACATTGTAAACAATCCAAGTCGCTTACGCGTTTAGCTGAATTCTGGGAAAAACTAGGGAGCAAAACAATCGTTATGACACCCGAGAAACACGACCATATACTTGCCTTTTCAAGCCATCTTCCGCACGCAACTGCCTTTTCTTTAATGCAGGCCCTACCAAAAGAAACCATCGGCTTTGCCGCAGGTGGACTGAAGGACGCGACACGCATCGCGCTTTCAAACCCTGATATCTGGGCCGACATATTTTTATCCAACAGTAAAGAGGTCCTAAAGTCCATAAACGCTTTTGAAACATCGCTTAAAACATTAAAAAAAGCTGTGGCCGGACAGGACAAAAAAGAATTGGTTTGCTTCCTCAGGCAGGCTAAAGATAAGAGAAGGCTCATCCCTTCAAGATCATGACGCCGCGCAAACCCATCATCGCCATTGACGGCCCCGCAGGCTCAGGAAAAAGCACAGTCGCTAAACTAGTCGCTAAAAAATTGAAATTATTTTATATTGACACGGGCGCCATGTACCGCGTTTTAGCCCTCAAGGCCAAGATGTTAGGCATAGACCCAAGCGATGAGAAAAAAATAATAGAACTAGCACTTAATTGCGATATACGGCTTGACTATTGCACTACATCTGGCCGGCTGAAAGTATCTTGTGACGGCAAAGACGTAACGGAAGAGATCAGAGAACCGTCAATAGCCCAGACCGTATCTTTTATCGCGAAAATAAAAGAAGTCCGGGAGCGCATGGTCATCTTACAGAGGCGGATGGCCGAAGGAAAAAAGGCCATCCTTGAAGGCCGCGACACAACGACTGTCGTATTCCCCGATGCTTACAAAAAATTTTATCTTGACGCCGACCCCCAAGAAAGAGCCAAGAGGCGTTTCCTGGAAATGAAAGAAAAAAATATCCCGATAGATGAACCTGCCGTAATGAAGGATATCGCGCAAAGAGACAGGATAGACTCCACGCGCGAGCATTCGCCTTTAAGGCGCGCGCACGATGCCGTATACATTGACACCACCAGTCTCTCTATAGACGAAGTAGTTGACACCATAATAGCTGAAATAGATAAACGACCATGAACCAACATCTGATAAGAAATTTTTCCATAATCGCCCATATAGACCACGGTAAATCCACGTTGGCCGACAGGTTGATTGAATTCACAGGCGGCATTGACAAGAGGCGCTTCCATGATCAGTTCCTTGACGATATGGAGATAGAGCAGGAGAGAGGCATCACTATCAAAGCTTCAGCGGTAACATTAAACTATACGGCCGATGACGAGAATACATACACCTTAAACCTTATAGACACTCCGGGCCACGTTGACTTTACCTATGAAGTATCAAAATCCCTGGCTGCATGCGAAGGGGCGCTGCTCATCGTGGACGTCACTCAAGGCATAGAGGCGCAGACCGTTGCCAATTTTTTCTTAGCCCGCGAACATAACTTAAAGATAATACCCGTAATAAACAAAATAGACATAATAGGCATAGATATACAAAGAGTCAAAGACCAGATACGCGAGGTCTTAAGATTAGACGAAGAAGACATCCTGCTTGCTTCGGCGAAGGAAGGCATAGGTATCAAAGAAATATTAGAGCGGGTCGTAAAATGCCTGCCGGCGCCAAACGGGAACAGCGATAACCCCTTAGAAGCCCTTATATTTGACTCACAGTTTGACATCTACAAAGGGGTCATACTCTATTGCAGGCTATTTAACGGCTCCGTGGCTGTAGGCGACTCAATAAAAATGATGCACATTGAAAAAACTTACACAGTAGAAGAAGTAGGGATATTCAAGCCGCAGATGACCGAAACAGATAAAATTTCATGCGGCGAAGTAGGCTATATCACCTGCAACATAAGAGACCCCAAAGAGATCCTTATAGGCGACACAGTGACGCACATCGTTAATCCTGCCAAGGAACCGCTGCCCGGATACAAGAAAGTCAAACCTCTTGTGTTTTGCGGCGTCTATCCTGTGAATTCCAAAGATTTTCCGGATCTAAAAATAGCCATCGGTAAATTGAGCCTCAACGATTCATCTTTCGTCTTTGAAACCGAGACATCCCAATCTTTCGGTTATGGTTTCCGGTGCGGTTTTTTAGGCCTTCTCCACATGGAGATCATCCAGGAAAGGCTTGAAAGAGAATACAATTTAAACCTCGTCCTGACTACGCCTAATGTAGTCTACAGGATAACAACGCGTGACAAGAATACAATAGAAATAGACAACCCCGCTAAATTACCCGACCCGGCGCAGATAGAATTAGCCGAAGAGCCTTATGTGCGCGTTTTCATGATAGTCCCCACTAATTCCATTGAAGAGATCTGCGAAATGGCCAAGCAAAGAAGAGGCGAATTCAGAGCCAACGATTACTTAGGAGAGGACAGGGTCAAGGTCATATATGAGATGCCTCTTGCTGAGATCATCGTTGATTTTTATGACAAGATAAAATCAGTGACCCGCGGCTACGGCTCTCTTGATTATGAGTTTGAAGGGTACAAACCGACCAAGCTCGTCAAGTTAGACATCCTTATAAACGGGAAGGTCTGCGACGCTTTTTCATGCCTTATCTACAAAGACAAGGCACAGGCCAAAGGTCGCATGCTCGTTGAAAAACTGAAAGAATTGATACCAAGACAATTGTTCATGATCAGCCTGCAGGCCGCCGTAGGCGGAACTATCCTGGCATCTGAAAAAGTCAGGCCCGTAGGCAAGAACGTTACAGCAAAATGCTACGGAGGGGACATTACCCGAAAAAGAAAATTATGGGAGAAACAAAAAGAAGGAAAAAAGAGGCTCAAGCAGGTGGGCAACGTAGAAATACCCCAAGAGGCCTTCCTAGCCGCGCTAAAGCTATAACGGAGAAAAAATGTTCCTAAAATTAGATAAAAACAAGAAAGCGTTTTTTAAAGAGACGCTTGAGACAATAATCACGGCTGTAGTCCTTGCGCTCATCATACGTTCGTTCATCATCCAACCCTTTAAGATACCGACGGGGTCCATGGAGCCGACGTTATTGCCGGGGGACAGGATACTCGTATTGCGCTATAGTTATGGATTAAGAATGCCGTTCACATTTAAGAAAATAGCAAAATTTAAAACGCCCGAGATAGGAGACATCATCGTCTTTAATTATCCGGAAGAAATAAAACGCGCCTTTATAAAACGTTGCCTTGGCCTGCCGGGAGACACGCTGGAAATAAAAAATGGAGAGGTCTTGCGCAATAAAATCCCGATAAAAAAACATCCCATCAATAAAGTATATTATTACAACCGCGGCGACTTCGGAAAAGAGAGTCAGGCCTTAACGATCCCCAAAGATTCATACTTTGCCTTAGGCGATAACAGCGCCTCTTCAAAAGACTCCCGGTATTGGGGTTTCCTGGATGAAAAGTATCTGATGGGAAAAGCCGTTTTGATCTACTGGCCGCTTAACAGGATACGACTGCTTAAATAAAAGTAGACCCCGCTTACCTTGGCGCTTGAAAAATCGCCGCCCGGCATGCCCGGGCAAGATATTTTTCAAGCAGGTTCGGGGGTTAACTTTGCTATGAAAAAAACCTACAATATACAAAGTTAAAATGACGTTTGCCAATAAAATCACGCTTTTTCGGATCTTAAGCATTCCATTTTTCGTCGCGGCCCTTATATTCTATACGCCTGAAAAAGAATACTTAAAATTCGTTGCACTCGGCATCTTTCTCTTAGCAATCGTCTCCGATATCATTGATGGCTATATCGCCCGCACTCAGCGGCAGAAGACAAAAGCAGGCGCCATATTAGACCCACTGGCAGACAAAGCGCTGCTTTTGACCGCCTTTATCTTTATCTACAGGATAAGCAATGTATATTTTTCCGTATCACTGCCATTGTGGGTCCTTTTGACCGTCATAAGCCGTGATGCCATCATCCTGACAGGAAGCGGAATTATCATGATGACCAGCCAAGACACGCAGATAAAACCCACGTGGTGGGGCAAGCTAACGACATTTTTCCAAATGATGACCATAGTAAGCCTCATCCTTGAATTAAAATTTTCGCCGTTCATCTGGTGGGTAGCGGTCTTGTTTACAATCATATCCGGCATTGACTACGCGCGAAAAGGCATAAACACACTTAACGCAGACCATGGACACAAAAATAATAAAGCTTCTCTTGGGAATAATATCTAGTTATCTTTTGGGCTCTATCCCGATGGCTTATATCTTCGGAAAGATAACCAAAGGCATAGACCTGCGCCAACACGGCTCAGGGAATCCGGGGGCTACCAACGCCTTCAGGGTACTTGGCCGCGCCACGGGCACGATCGTACTCATCTTAGACATCCTAAAGGGTACTTTGGCTGTCATTTGCACAAAGTATTTTTTTTATTCAGACCAACTGCCGTTATCTGCGAATTCAGTATTATGCCTCTCTGCAATAGCTGTTGTCTGCGGCCACAACTGGACCGTATTTTTGGGATTTAAAGGAGGCAAAGGCATTGCAACAAGCTTAGGCGCGCTTATCGCGTTTTCCATACTTATTGAGCGATTTGTATGGGTCGTTGTTTGCGTTGTTTTATTATGGCTTACTATCTTTATCCCATCGGGTTTTGTATCCCTTGCTTCAGTCATTTGTTCATTATGCCTTCCTGTCCTGTCAGCATTTTTTCACCTGCCTTTGGAAATTACAATTTTCCTTCTCATCTTAGGGGGTTTTTCGCTGATTAGGCATAAGCCTAATATTCGCAGGCTATTACATAAAAAAGAATCCCGCTTTAGCACCCGCGCATTCTTTTCCAAACTAACAAGGTAACGCTTTCCCAATAATCTCATAACCCATTGAATTCCATAATTTTGCTGTGTTATATTTGTATTGTATAGGAAGCCGGGTCGCCTAAGCATAAATAGCAATAAAGTAATTAATGAAATTTTTATAGGGCGGCTCGGCTAATATTTTAATGAGCCTATGGCTAAAACGAGGTAATCATGAGAGACATGGTCTTCAAAAACCTAACGTCGGACGATAGGAAGAAAAGGGTATTGTGGGCTTCCGAAACCATCAATGAAGACGGGATCCTGACTAGGATCCATAAATACCTTATATATATCATCAAGGAAGTCAAAAAAGAGGACATCCGCAAGACCGATAAGCCGGAGATATTTGTGTCAAAATGCCGTAACACAAGGGAAAAGACTGAAAAGTTCCACATCAAAATGAAAGGCGGCATATATTGCATCACAAAAGAAAAATACTTCTACGTCGCTTTCTGTCATACTTTAAAAATAGACCTCTGCAAAGCGCCGGAAAAAGCGCATTATTAAAATTAGTTTATAGTTTCCGCCGAAGGCGGATCCGCCTCTGGCGGAAATAGATTATAAAAAACAACCTTTCAAAAAAAGGTTGTTTTTTTTATCCGCTTACGCAATTATAGTGCTAAAATATCTTCATGGAACGCCTTTGCCCGCACTGCCATAGACCGATCAATGATGACGACGCGCTCTTATGCCTATTCTGCGGAGAATCGCTAAAAAACCCTTTAACAACTAAACGTTCCATCCTGATCATTGTTGTGATACTTATTATTATCGCTTTTTTACTCTTATAAATATGTGGTAGTATCTGAAAAATCGTCCTTTATGGCAAAAATAGGCGGCTACTTCCGCGGCACGTCTTTCTATCTTATGGATGTTGGCATAGCTTCAGAAGACCCCCTTAGAGAAAAGAACAGGAAACCGATTGAGGAAATCGCTTCTTTTAACGGATACATAAACCAAGGAGGTAGCAATGAGTAAAGCAACCATAAGAAAACAGATATTGGTCACAGCAAAAAATGAAGCAGGGATGCTGGCTGAGATAGCCTCAATAGTAAGCGCTGCGAAAATCAACATGACCGGCATCTGCGCGTGGAGCGAAGGAAGCCAGGCCAAATTCGCCCTACTGACCGACAACAACGCAAAAACGATGTCCGCGCTTTCAGCTAAAGGCATGCAGGCTACAGAACAAGAGGTCGTCACTATAATGCTGGAAGACAAAATAGGTTCTCTAGATGAGATCGCCCAAAAAATAAAAAAGAGCGGCATAAGCCTTGACTACTGTTACGGCACGACCTGCGGATGTAAAGGTTCTTCATCGCTATTAGTCCTGACATCAAAAGAAAATCCAAAACTCGTTTCTTGTCTTAACGGCTAAAAAACCAGGATGGCTCCTTACATCATGTTCTCTGCAAGCTTTCTTTTAATGTGCGGCCTGTTTAATCCAAACCCCTCTTTTCCCGAAGATCCTGAAAATGAGTTTGAAAAAGAGAGGCGCGATATGGTTACAGACCAGATCCGCGGCCGTGGTGTCTCTGATGAAAAAGTCCTCCAGGCAATGCTCAAGGTCAAAAGACACCTCTTTCTTCCGGAAGGCGCCAAGCGCCACGCCTACGAAGACAGCGCTTTGCCTATTGAAAAAAACCAGACGATCTCTCAACCTTATATCGTAGCCCTCATGACAGAGCTCGCCGATTTAAAACCCGAATATAAAGTATTAGAGATCGGCACCGGCTCAGGTTATCAGGCTGCTGTCCTGGCTGAACTGGTAAGTAAAGTCTATACTATAGAAATAATCCCGGAACTCGCCCAACAAGCCAAAGAACGCCTAAAAAAACTGGGATATAAAAATATTGAAATAATGGCAGGAGACGGTTACAAAGGCTGGCCGCAGGAGGCGCCTTTTGACGCGATCATAGTCACCGCGGCAGCTCAGGAAATACCCCTAGAATTGGTCAAACAATTAAAAACAGGCAGCCGCATGGTCATACCCCTGGGAGATATTTTCCAGGAACTATACTGCATCACCAAACAAGAAGACGGCACATTTGAACAAAGGAACATAATTCCCGTTCGTTTTGTGCCGATGGTAAAGGGGAGAGAAGACAAAAAATAGCGGCTTAAATAATTTAGCTTGACATCTCTTTGGTAGTGTTTAATAATTGAACAACGTATAGGCCTCTTGAATGAGATAAAAGGGAAGGTTGTGAAAATCAGCCACAGTCCCGCTGCTGTAAGGGCAGACGAAAGCTTAAGGAAACCACTGTCTTGAAGAAGACGGGAAGGTTAAGCGAGTAGGAAGAAGCCCGAGTCAGAAGACCTGCCTATGCCGTAGAAATAGAATACCTCGCGGAAGGGCCAAAGTAAAAAATCAGGGTGCAACCCCCGCTTTTTCTTTCACAAGAAAGCGCGGGGGTTTTTACTTTTATGAGAAAAACAATTCTGTATTTGATATTGGCAGGGCTTTTTATTGCGGGTGTTGCCGCAGAAAGCGAAACACCGCTGCAGAAAGCAGCGTACCAGCACATCCGATTGGGCTGGGTACATCAGCGGATCATTTCACTGACTCCTGCCACAACAGAGATACTATTCGCCCTGGGGCTGGATGAAGAGATAATAGGGGTGAGCTCTTTCTGCAATTATCCTCCGCAGGCTAAAGCAAAAGAGAAAGTGGGAACATTCAGCCAGGCCAATATTGAAAAGATCATTTCCCTAAAACCGGATATTATCTTTTGCACGGGGCTTGAACAAGCGCCTATAGTCACAGAACTCAAACAATTAAAACTCAAAGTCTGTGTCTCTGACCCGAGCAACATGGAAGAATTATTTCAATCCATCCTTGAGATAGGACAGCTCACGCGCAAGGAAATAAACGCCGAGAAACTTATTGAAAACATGAAAATTTCTATTAAGGAAATCGCCTTGAAAGTCAGGCCCATACCACAAGGCAGCAGGCCAAAAGTATTTGTTGAACTCTGGGGAGACCCATTAATGAGCGCGGGCCGAAACTCTTTCCTTGATGAGCTCATAACATTAGCAGGAGGGACCAATATTGCGCGCGATTTAACGCGGCCATATAGTTTCTTCAGCCCTGAACAGGTTCTAAAACAGGACCCTGACGTCATCATTCTGCTATACATGTCACCCGAGAACCCGGCCTCTCTGCTGGAGGCGCGCATAGGATGGAATAAGATCAACGCCGTTAAAAACAGGCGCGTATACAACGATATCAATCCGGATATTGTCCTGAGGCCAGCGCCAAGAATTATAGACGGCCTTAAAGAATTGCACAAAAGGATCTACCCGCAACCATGAAACCAAAAACAAAGATAAAAACTTTTTTTCTTCTTATCTTTTTTTGTATAGCTGTATTTTTAGGAATAACCAGGGGATCCGTTAACCTTCCTTTGCAGGAATTGCTTCTTTCAGAGAACAGGCACATACTTCTGCTGCGCCTACTGCGCGTTTTTCTGGCTGTAATAGCAGGCAGCGGACTTGCGGTTTGCGGCATAACGCTGCAGGCCATTTTACGTAACCCGCTTGCGGAACCCTATCTTCTTGGGACATCCAGCGGGGCCGGATTAGGCGCAGTCATAGCCATCATCTTAGGCGCTTTTAATATATACCTTCCGCTCGCCGCCTTCGCAGGCGCTTGCCTGACAATAATCCTGGTGTATTTCTTAGCCCGTCAGGGCAATAGGGTGGAAATTCAATCCCTTATCCTTTCAGGAGTAGTTGTTTCTGTGGCCCTCTCGGGTGTCATCGTTTTCCTGGTATCTTTTTACGATAACAAATCCTTGCATAACCTTCTCTGGTGGCTATGGGGAAGCCTGCAGATCTACGATTTCAAGCTACTGGCTGCGGTGTCCATTCTGGTAATACCGGGCATCCTGAGTATCTACGCGCTCTCTCAGGACCTAAATGCCTTAAGCTTAGGCGAAGAAGAAGCCATCCACCTGGGCATCAACACCGAAACAATAAAAAAATACTTATTTTTGATCACTTCGCTGATAACGGCAAGCATCGTATGTATCTGCGGGATCATAGGCTTTGTAGGCCTGAT